>NZ_JBQKUH010000039.1:0-43040 GCF_054968485.1 Leisingera sp. G5_S3_59_S7 | reverse complement strand
GCCCTGCCTGCCCTCTGGATGTTTGCGGATTCGCAAGCCTTCTGCCGCAAAAACTGGCATTGCTGCCGCCCTCCCGCTGGACGCTGCGGCAATCTGCGGATAGCGATAGGGCTAACAGATTTGAGGAGCCTCACCCATGGAAACCGTTTCCGAGAACCGTGCCTTTGGCGGCACCCAGGGCGTCTACAAACACGCCAGCACCGCCACCGGCGGCGATATGACATTCGGCCTGTTCCTGCCGGAAGAGGCCAAGGACGGCCCGGTGCCGGTGCTGTGGTATCTGTCGGGCCTCACCTGCACCCATGAAAACGCCATGACCAAGGCGGGCGCCCAGGCCTGGTGCGCCGAGCAGGGCCTCGCCATCGTCTTCCCCGACACCTCGCCCCGCGGCGAAGGCGTGGCCGATGACGAGGCCTATGACCTGGGCCAGGGCGCGGGCTTTTACGTGAACGCCACCCAGGACCCCTGGGCACCGCATTTCCGCATGTGGGACTACGTGGCCGAGGAACTGCCCGCGCTGCTGGGCGAAAACTTCGCCATCGACCTGGACCGCCAGGCGATCACCGGCCACTCCATGGGCGGCCACGGCGCGCTGACGCTGGCGATGAACCTGCCGGGCCGCTACAAATCGGTCTCTGCCTTCGCGCCGATCTCCAACCCGACCCAGTCCGACTGGGGCCGCAAACAGCTGAGCGCCTACCTGGGCGATGACGAGGCAAACTGGGCCAAGCACGATGCCACCCTCCTGATGCGCGACAAAGGCTTCGACGGCCCGATCCTGATCGACACCGGCACCTCCGACCAGTTCATCGACCTGCTGAAGCCCGAGGCGCTGGCCCACGCCGTGGCCGAACGCCGCCAGCAGGCCACCCTGCGGATGCAGCCGGGCTATGACCACAGCTATTTCTTCGTGTCGACCTTCATGGAGGAGCATGTCTCCTTCCACGCCGACGCGCTGTACCAGAACTGATAAGACAAGGAACGCGGCCATGAGTGACGAATTTGATTATGACCTGATCATCATCGGTTCCGGCCCCTCGGGCCGCGCCGCCGCCATCCAGGCGGGCAAGCTGCACCGCCGGGTGCTGGTGATCGACCGTAAGGACCGGCTGGGGGGCGTGTCGGTGCACACCGGCACCATCCCGTCAAAGACCCTGCGCGAAACCGTGCTGAACCTCTCCGGCTGGCGCGAGCGGTCGTTCTACGGCCGCTCCTACCGCGTCAAGGACCAGATCGGCGCCGAGGACCTGAAGGCGCGCCTGCACATGACCCTCGATTACGAGGTCGACGTGCTGGAGCACCAGTTCAACCGCAACCATGTCGACACGCTGAACGGTCTGGCAAAATTCATCGGCCCGAATGAGGTGGAGGTCGCGACCGAGGCCGGCGAAACCACCCGGCTGACGGCGGAAAAGTTCCTGATTTCCACCGGCACCAAGACCTACCGCCCGGATTACGTGCCCTTCAACGGCAGGACCGTGGTGGACGGGGACGAGTTCCTGGAGATGGCAGAAATCCCGCGCTCCCTCACCGTGATCGGCGCGGGCGTGATCGGTGTGGAATATGCCACTATGTTCTCTGCCCTGGATGTGCGCGTCACCCTGATCGAACCGCGCGAGACCTTCCTCGACTTCATCGACAAGACTCTGATCCAGGATTTCACCCACCAGATCCGCGAAAACGGCGTCGACCTGCGGCTCGGCTCCGCCGTCGAAAGCATCGAGGACCGCGGCGAGCATGTCGAAGTCATCCTCGAAAACGGCCGCCATGTGCGCTCGGAAATGCTGCTGTTCGCGGCCGGCCGCATGGGCGCCACTTCCGCCCTGAACCTTGAGGCCGTCGGGCTCAAGACTGACCACCGCGGCCGCCTCAGCGTCGACCGCAAGACCTACCAGACCGCGGTGCCGCATATCTATGCCGCGGGCGATGTGATCGGCCACCCGTCGCTGGCCTCCACCTCGCTGCAGCAGGGCCGCGTCGCCGCCTGCCACGCGCTGGAAACCCCGACCCTGCCGGAAAGCCCCTGGTACCCTTACGGCATCTACTCGGTGCCGGAGATGTCCACCTGCGGCATGTCCGAGGAAGAACTGAAAGAGCGCGGCATCCCTTATGAGGTCGGCGTCGCCCGCTTCCGCGAAACCTCCCGCGGGCACATCATGGGGCTGGAGCACGGCATGCTGAAAATGCTGTTCTCGCTGAAAACCCGCCGGGTGCTGGGCGTGCAGATCGTCGGCGAAGGCGCGACAGAGCTGATCCACATCGCCCAGGCGGTGCTGAACCTCAAGGGCACGGTGGACTACTTCGTGCAGAACACCTTCAACTACCCGACCCTGGCCGAGGCGTATAAGATCGCCGGCCTTGACGCCTTCAACCGGATGCCGATCCCGGAGGAATTCAAGGTCAAGAAACCCGCCCGCAAAGCCAAGGCAGAGGCCAAGGCGGAGCTCCCCCCCGCGGCAGATAAAAAGGCGGCAGAGTGACCGCGCTCTACATCGACGCCGACGCCTGCCCGGTCAAGCAGGAGGCCGAGCGGGTCGCCACCCGCCACGGGCTGCGCATGTTCGTGGTCTCAAACGGCGGGTTGCGCCCCTCGCAGAACCCGCTGGTGGAAAATGTGATCGTGTCCGAGGGCGCCGATGTGGCCGACATGTGGATCGCAGAGCGCTGCGGCCCCGGTGATGTGGTGGTGACGGGCGACATCCCGCTGGCGGCCAAATGCATCGAGGCCGGCGCCCGCGTGCTGCGCCACAACGGCGAGCGGTTTACGGAAGGAAACATCGGCCAGCAGCTGGCGATGCGCGACCTGATGGCGGATCTGCGCGCCGCCAACCCGCTGGGCGCAGGCGGCAGCGGCAAGGGCTTCACCAAGGCCGACCGTTCGCGGTTCCTGGACGCGCTGGAGCGCGAGCTGCGCGCCGCCAAACAGGCCTGATACCGGGTCAAGACTCCGCGCAGCGGACCGTGCGCAGCACGGCATGGCCTTGAGGCGGGAACAGGCCGACAAACACTCGGGCAGGCGCGTTCAGGGGCAGCCCTGCCCCTGAACCGCTTCTCAGCAAGAACCCCAAGCTTTCCCCAGCCCCCTCCCTCACTGGTCCGCACCCCAAAATTCCGGCCCGGAATTCTGCCCGGAAAAATTGCATTTTCCGTCCCCCGCCCCATTGCCCGGCTGCACCAAATCCGCCACTGATCAAGGTCAGGGAGCAGGAGGCGGCACAGATGAGCGCAGAGGTCAAAATCAGCGTCCCCGGCCTGTTCGCCGCGGCCGGCGCGGGCATTGCCTTCTCCGTCATCGACATGATCTTCAAGTTCCTGTCCGGCGATTACCCGCTGTACGAGGTGGTCCTGTTCCGCTCCGTCATCGCGGTGGCCATCATGCTGGCCATCATCGTGCCGCTGGAGGGCGGCTACCACCTCCTGCGCACCCACCAGCCCAAGCTGCACCTTGCGCGCTGCCTGGTGGTGTTCTTTGCCAATATCTTCTTCTTCACCGGCGTCGCGATCCTGCCGCTGGCCGAGGCGGTCGCGATCGCCTTTGCCACGCCGCTGATCGTCACCGCCCTGTCGGCCCTGTTCCTGGGCGAGCGCCCCGGCCCCTGGCGCTGGGGCGCGGTGGTGGCCGGTTTCCTCGGCGTGCTGATCATCATGCGCCCCGGCGCGGGCACCTTCCAGCCCGCCGCCCTCCTGCCGTTCCTTGGCGCCTGCGGCTATGCCACCCTGCACGTGCTGACCCGCCGCGCAGGCGGCACAGAGGCCGGCGCCACGCTCGCGTTTTACCCGATGATGGGCTTCCTGATCCTCAGCGCCCTGGCCGGCCTGGCCTTCGGCGACGGGCGTTTCGCCAGCGGCGACAGCCCCGCCTTCGACTTCCTCCTGCGCGCCTGGATCTGGCCGAACCCGCAGGACTGGCCCTACCTGATCGGCGCCGGCCTCGCCGGTTCCATCGGCGGCTATCTGGTCAGCCAGGCCTACCGCATGAACGAGGCGGCGCTGGCCGCGCCGTTTGAATACATCGCCATGCCGATGTCGGTCCTCTGGGGCGTGCTGATCTTCAACGAATGGCCCGGCCTGCCGGTCTGGCTCGGCAGCGCCCTGATCATCGCCTCCGGCCTGGTCTCCGTCTGGCGCGAGACCCGCCGCAGCCGCCCCGCCCCGCGGCCCCGCCCGCGCGCAGAAGGATAACCGCGATGCCCGTTGACGCCGTTGTTTTCGACATTGGCCGCGTGCTGATCGAGTGGGAGCCGGAACGCTTCTATGACAGCCGCATCGGCCCCGCCCGCCGCAAGCAACTGTTCGCCGAGGTCCCCCTGCACGAGATGAACCTCAACGTCGACCGCGGCCATCCCTTCCGCGGCAGCGTCTATGCCCTGGCAAAGCAGCACCCGGACTGGGCTGAGGAAATCCGCTGGTGGCACGATTGCTGGCTGCAGATGGTGCCGCGCGCCATCCCCCGCACGCTCCGCCTGATGCAGGCGCTGCAGGCCAAACACATCCCGGTCTTTGCCCTCAGCAACTTCGGCGCGGAGACGTTTGAGCTGGCCTGCGGGACCTACCCGGCCTTGCGTGGCTTTGACCGCACATTTGTCTCCGCGCATCTGAAATCGGTCAAGCCAGAGCCTGAAATCTATGCCATTCTCGAACGCGAAACCGGGGTGGCGCCGGACAGGCTGCTGTTCACCGACGACCGCCTGGAGAACATCGAAGCCGCCGATGCGCGCGGCTGGCAGACCCACCTGTTCACCAGCCCCGCGCCCTTTGCGGCCCGGCTGGTGCAGGCAGGCCTGCTGACGGAACAAGAGGCCGCCTGAGACGGCCCGCACAGGAGGTAAGACAAGCATATGAGCATCCCATTCATCGGTTTTGAGGAAGGCGAAGCGCTGCTCGATTGGGTCAGCTTCACCGGCGCGCTGGCCGCCAGCCACAGCCTGCCCAAGGCAGAGATCGGCGACACCTTCCTGTACCGCGATCCCGACACCGTGCTCAGCCGCTCCGCCTGGATCGACGGGCTGGGCATCGCGGTGAAGACCGCCAATATCTTCCCGCGCAACCCGGATGCGGGCAAGCCGATGATCAACGGCTCTGTCTGCCTCTACTCCGACACGGACGGCACGCTGGAGGCACTGGTGGACTTCCACCTGGTGACCAAGTGGAAGACCGCCGGCGACAGCCTGCTGGGCGCCCTGCGGCTGGCCAACCCGGACGCGCAAGAGGTTCTGATCGTCGGCGCGGGCACCGTCGGCGCCTCCCTGATCGAGGCCTTCGGCGCCGGTTTCCCGCAGGCTCAGATCCGGGTCTGGAACCGCACCGGATCAAAGGCGGAAGAGCTCTGCGCCCAATACCCCGGCACCAAACCCGCGCCCGATCTGGAACCAGCGGTGCGCGCCGCGGACATCATCGTCACCTGCACCATGTCCTCCGCCCCGGTGATCAAGGGTGAATGGCTCCGCCCCGGCCAGCACCTCAACATGATCGGCGCCTACCGCCCCGACATGCGCGAGGCCGACGACGAGGCGCTGAAGCGCGCGCAGATCTACTGCGACAGCTTCGACACCACCCTCGACCACATCGGCGAATTCAAGATCCCGCTGGCCGCAGGCACCCTCCAGCGCAGCGACGTGCTGGCGGATTTCTACGGCCTGGACAGCTTCCCCGCCTATGATCCGGCCCGGATCACCCTGTTCAAGAACGGCGGCGGCGCCCACCTGGACCTGATGACCAGCCACCACATCCTGCAAAAGTGGCAGGCAAAATCATGATATGGCTGCTGCTCCTTGGTGCAGCCCTACTGGTCCTGATCATCACCCCGCCGCTGCGTGAACGGCTGCGCAAGCCTGTTGATGCCAAGGCCCGGCAAACCGCGCCCGGCGCCTTTGCCCGGCTTTCCGGCGGGCTCACCCATTACCGCTGGACCGGCCCCCTGCGCGGCCCCGTCGCGGTCTGTGTGCACGGCCTCACCACGCCCTCCTTTGTCTGGAACGGCATTGCCAAGGGCCTGGGCGCCATGGGCTACCGGGTGCTGACCTACGACCTCTACGGGCGCGGCTACTCGGACCGGCCCCAAGGCCCGCAGGACCGCGCCTTCTTCCTCACCCAGCTGGAGGAGCTGCTGCAGGACCAGGAGGCCGGGGATGATGTCACGCTGATCGGCTATTCCATGGGCGGCGCCATCGCCACCGCCTTTGCCGCCGCCCATCCTGAACGCCTGCGCGAGCTGATCCTGCTGGCGCCTGCCGGCTTCGGCCGCAGCGAGGGCCGCATGACGCAGATCATCCGCCACGTTCCCCTGCTCGGAGACTGGCTGATGCACGCCATCTACCCGGCCCTGCACATCCGCTCGACCGGACGGGAACGCCAGCTGCCCAGCTCGGTGCCCGGCATCATCGACCTGCAGCAGCAGGAACTGCGCTACCGGGGCTTCATCCCCGCCGTGCTCGCCTCCCTGCGCGGTATCCTGAACGAGGATTTCACCGAAGAGCTCCGCAGCCTCCACAGCAAGGGCGTGCCGGCGCTGGCCATCTGGGGCCAGGAGGATGCGGTGATCCCGCCCGCCTCCGCCGGCCTGCTGGCCGAACGCGCCCGCTCTGTCCGGCAGGAGGACATCCCCGGCGCAGGCCACGGGCTGCCCTATACCCACACCGAAGAGGTGCTGGAGATCATCGCCGCAAACCACCGCCGCGGACTGGCGTGACATCCGCGGCGGGCCGCGTTTCCGCTTCACCTTTGCAGAAATACTACGGGGCAGCCATCGGTGCGCCATCGGTTCAAGCCCGATGGCAGCGGGCAGCGCCCAGGTTCCTCCGCCAGCCGCAAACGCAGCGTGCTGCGTTACGCCGCCACCGCAACCGGAGCCGCCGCCAGCGGCCGCTCCTTCACCGGCAGGTGCACAATCGCGCTGAACGCCCCGACGCCAACGCCGATCCACCAGACCATGGTGTAATCGCCATAGGCGTCATACATCCGCCCGCCCAGCCAGACGCCCAGAAAGCTGCCCAGCTGGTGGCTGAAGAACACGATGCCATAGAGCGTGCCCATATAGCGCAGCCCGTAGATATGCGCGACCAGGCCTGACGTCAGCGGCACCGTCGCCAGCCACAGGGATCCCATCGCAACCGAAAAGATGATGACGCTCAGCGGCGTGACCGGGAACAGGATGAACGCCGCCGCCGCAATGGTCCGCCCGGTATAGATCGCCGCCAGCAGGTATTTCTTGGAATGGCGCTTGCCCAGGTAGCCCGCCAGCAGCGTACCGCCCACATTGGCCGCCCCGATCAGGGAAATCGCCGCCGCCCCCAGCGCCGAGGTTGTGGTGATGCCGATCGCATGCAGCGCCCCGCCCGGCAGGATCGGCCCGCACATCTCGGTCACGAAGGCCGGAAAATGCGCGGTGATAAAGCCCAGCTGATAGCCGCAGCTGAAGAAGCCCAGGAAGATCAGCGTATAGGACGGATCCTTGAACGCCTTCATCAGGATGGTTCCCATGCTCTCTTCCAGCTCTGCCTTGCTGGCCGCCTCCGGCGCCCGCATCAGCGGCAAGGTCAGGATAAGCGCCAGTACCACACCGGCAAAGATCAGGAACACGCTCTGCCAGCTCAGGAACCCCAGCATCCACTCCGCCGTCGGCGCCCCGAAAATCTGCCCCGCGGACCCGGCAGCCGTGACAATCGCCAGCGACATTGAGCGGTTCTCGTCCGAACTCGCCCGCCCGACAACCGCCAGCACCACGCCAAACCCGGTGCCCGCAATGCCAAAGCCGACCAGCCATTCATAGGCCTGCATCTCAAACGGCGTCGTCGACCAGGCGCTCAGCACCAGCCCCGCCGCATAGACGATGGCGCCCATGACAATCGCCTTGCGGTCGCCGATCTTCTCGGCAATGGCGCCGAAGATGGGCTGCCCGATGCCCCAGGCCAGGTTCTGGATGGCAATCGCCAGCGAAAATTCCGACCGCAGCCAGCCGAACTCCTCGGCAATCGGGATCTGGAACACGCCAAAGGACGCGCGCACCGCAAAGCTCACCATGATAATGATGCAGCCCACGATCAGAACGGGGGTAAACAGCGGCGCAGAACGGTCCATCGGGTCTCTCCTGAGAAGCCTGGCGACCCTCGGTGAAATCCCGCCACCGGTCAAATCAGGAATTTTGCGCACACCATTAAGAATTTTTGATGTGACCCTCCCAAGATCATCTGCGGCCTGCATTGTTTCAATCTTGGCTGCCCGCGCTTCCCATCCTCCGCGCCCCGCGCTATCCCTTTCCCATGACCCATTTGAGCACGCTTTACCGGCAGAAGATTGATGCAGGCGACCTGAAGCCGGACCCGGCGCAGGAAGCTGTCCTCCCCCATTTCGACCGCATCGCCGAGGGCCTACAGGCGCCGCCGGTCAAGCGCGGCTTCTTCCGCAAGGCGCAGTATGAGCCGGTCAAGGGCCTCTACCTCTGGGGCGGCGTCGGGCGCGGCAAGTCGATGCTTATGGACCTGTTTGTCGACAGCCTGGACGGCATCCCGTCGCGCCGGGTGCATTTCCACGCCTTCATGCAGGAAATCCACGCCAAGATGCATGAGGCCCGCCGGAACGGGGTGGAGGACGCGCTGGCGCCGGTGGCGGCCGAGGTCGCGGAGTCGGTGCGGCTCCTGGCCTTTGACGAGATGCAGATCACCGACATCACCGACGCGATGATCGTCGGCCGCCTGTTCGAGGCGCTGTTCAGCGCCGGCGTCACCGTGATCACCACCTCCAACCGGGTGCCGGACGACCTTTATAAGAACGGCCTGAACCGGCAGCTGTTCCTGCCCTTCATCGACCTGATCAAGGCGCAGATGGAGGTGCACGAGATGGCCAGCGCCACCGATTACCGCCAGGACCGGCTGACCGGCGCGCAAGTCTATTTCGCGCCGGCCGACGCAGAGGCCCGCGCCCAGATCCGCGCGATCTGGGAGGATCTGTCGGGCGGCCCGGCGCAGCCGCTGACGCTGGAGGTGAAAGGCCGCGAAGTCACCCTGCCCGCCTTCCGCAACGGCGTGGCGCGGGCCACTTTCTATGACCTCTGCGGCAAGATGCTGGGACCGGGCGACTACCTCGCCATTGCCGAAGAGGTAAAGGTGCTGGTGATGGAGGACATCCCCCGCCTGTCGCGCAACAACTTCAATGAAGCCAAGCGGTTTGTGACCCTGATCGACGCGCTGTATGAGGCCAGGGTGCGGCTGATCTGCTCAGCCGCGGCGCAGCCCGAAATGCTCTATGTCGAGGGCGAGGGCACCTTTGAATTCGAACGCACCGCCTCCCGCCTGCGCGAGATGCAGGACAAGGACTGGGGCACGGCGGCGCCATGATCGTCCGCGACACGCCCAGCCGCTGGGAGATCTTCCTGATCCTGAACGGATCGGTGGTGCCGCGCATCCTGCCCAACATCACCGGCGCCGCGCTCTGGGCGCTGCTGGTTCTGGTGCTGGACCGCTATGTGGTTGCGATGCCGCAGATTTCCATCGCCGCGATGGGGGTCTTCGGCCTGTCGCTGTCGCTGTTCCTCAGCTTCCGCAACAACGCCGCATACGACCGCTGGTGGGAGGCGCGGCAGATCTGGGGCCGCATGGTCTCCGACGTGCGCAGCCTGGCGCAGGAGCTGCGGATCTTTGCAGGCAAGGGCCCGGACGAGGAGTTCATCCTGACCCGCATCCTCGCCTTCCACCATCTGCACCGCGCCCAGCTGCGCGGCGACGAGGTGGCAGAGACCGTCCGCCATTGGGTCGGGCCGGAGGACGCGGAGGCGCTGATGCAGAACGCCAACGCCCCGAACGCGGCGCTGCAGGACATCGCCACCCGCCTGCGGCAGATGGCAGAGGACGGCCGCATCGACGGTTTCGGCCCGCGCGCCCTGGCCGAACGCCTCGCCGCCTTCCCCGCCGCCCAGGCCGGGAACGAGCGGCTGCTGACCACGCCGCTGCCCTTCGTCTATTCGCTGCTGGTCTGGCGCACCACGTATCTTTACTGCCTGCTGCTGCCCTTCGCCCTCTTGGACAGCGCCGGCTGGTTCGAGCCGCTGGTGGCCGCGGTCGTGGCCTATGTGTTCTTCGGCCTGGCCGAGGTCACGCATGAGCTGGAGCACCCGTTCCGCAAGCAGGCCAATTCGGTGCCGCTCAGCGCCATGTGCCGGGTGATGGAAATCTCGGTCTGCAACGCCCTGGGCCGCGACGCGCCGCCCCGGCTGGAGCCGGTAAACCACGTCCTCGACTAGGGCCAGACAGCAGGAAGGGGGCGCTGCCCCCTCGGCCCTAGGCCTCACCCCCGGGATATTTACGGCCAGATGAACAGGGGAGGCGCCGCGCCAGCGGCGCCCGGCCCAACGGGATCAGACCGGCAGGTCGAAGCCGGGCGGGAGAGCCTCCCCCGCCGCAACCGCAAGCCTCAGCCGTTTTCGCGCAGGATGTGGCCCGCCAGATACAGCGAGCCGCAGATCAGCACCCGCGCCTGCGGGTCCTCGGCGGTGATCGCTTTCAAAGCCGCCATGGTGCTCTGCGCCGTACCCGCCTTGATGCCGACCGATCTGGCCGCGGCCTCGGTGTCTTCGGCGCTCAGCGTGTTGATCTCATCGGGGATCGAAATCGCCGTCAGGCTCGCCGCATGCGGCGCCAGCGGCGCCATATAGCCGCTCACGTCCTTGGTGTTCAGCATGCCGCAGATCAGATGCGTGGGACGGTGCGGCAGTTTCGCCAGCACATCCGCCAGCGCCGCGCCAGCCGCTGCGTTATGGCCGCCGTCCAGCCACAGCTCGGCCTCCGGCGCCGCCTCGATCAGCGGGCCGGTTTTCAGCTTCTGCATCCGCGCAGGCCATTCAGCGTTCAGCATGGCGGCCTCGCAGGCCGCCTCATCCGCGCCCAGATGGCGCAGCGCCGCCAGTGCGGCACCGGCGTTCTGGATCTGATGCGCCCCCAGCAGGGCGGGCAGCGGCAGGTCCAGCAGGCCGTTTTCATCCTGGAACACCAGCCGCCCGCGCTCCTCAAAGACGTGCCAGTGCTGGCCATAGGCAATCAGCGGCGCGCCGAGGCGGGCGGCGGTGGCCTCGATCACTTCCATCGCCTCCTCCGGCTGCGGTCCAACCACAACCGGCACGCCGCGTTTGATGATACCGGCCTTCTCGGTGGCGATTTTGGTCAGCGTGTCGCCCAGGAACTGCTCATGGTCGATCGAGATCGGGGTGATCACGCTAATTGCGGGTTTATCAATCACGTTGGTGGCGTCCAGGCGCCCGCCCAGGCCTACCTCCAGCAGCGTGTAATCCGCAGGCGTGCGGGAAAACGCCAAGAGGCCGGCCACCGTGGTGATCTCGAAATAGGTGATATTCTCGCCGCCGTTCCTGGCATAGCACTCGTCCAGCACCTCGGTCAGATGCGTCTCGGAGATCAGTTCGCCTGCCAGCCGGATCCGCTCATGGAACCGCGCCAGATGCGGCGAGGTGTAGGCGTGAACGCTCTTGCCCATCCCCTCAAGGCCCGCCCGGATCATCGCCTGGGTGGACCCCTTGCCGTTGGTGCCGGCCAGGTGGATCACCGGCGGCAGCTTGTTCTGCGGGTTGTCCAGTGCTTCCAGCAGCCGCCAGACCCGGTCCAGCGTCAGGTCGATGATCTTGGGGTGCAGCGCCATCATGCGGGCGAGAATCGCGTCGGAGGTCTGGGTCATCAGCCTGGGTCCTGTCAGGTCGGAAAGTCGTGTGTGGCAAAGAACAGCGCCCGCCCTGGGAGGGACGGGCGCTGACCGGCCTTCTCGGCCAGGCGTATCTATTTAAACCGGATCACTCGGCAGCTTCTTCGCTGACTGCGCCATCCGCCGGCGCGTTTGCGGCCTTGGGCGCCTCTTCCTCCGCCGGTGCGGGCAGATCGCCCGCCACCTGCGGCGGCAGCCCCATCAGCATCCGGGTGATGGTGATCAGCTCTTCGCGCATCTCGGTGCGCGGGGTCACCCGGTCCAGCATGCCGTGATCCAGCAGGTACTCGGCGCGCTGGAAGCCCTCGGGCAGCTTCTCGCGGATGGTCTGCTCAATCACCCGGGGACCGGCAAAGCAGATCAGCGCGTTCGGCTCGGCGATATGCACATCGCCCAGCATCGCATACGAGGCCGTGACCCCGCCGGTGGTCGGATGGGTCAGCACCACGATATAGGGCAGCCCCGCCTCTTTCAGCATCTCCACCGCAACAGTGGTGCGCGGCATCTGCATCAGCGACAGGATGCCTTCCTGCATCCGCGCGCCGCCGGCAGCCGAGAACAGCACCAGCGGGCGGCCCAGCTTCACCGCTTCCTCAGCGGCGGCAATGATGGCGTTGCCCACATACATGCCCATCGAACCGCCCATATAGGAGAAGTCCTGCGCAGCCGCGATAATCGGCGTGCGGCCGATCTCGCCCGCGGCCACCAGCATCGCGTCTTTTTCGCCGGTCTTCTTCTGCGCCGCCTTGATCCGCTCGGGGTATTTCTTCTGATCCTTGAACTTCAAGGGGTCGGTCAGCGGCTCCGGCACCGCGACCTCGGTGAAGACACCGCCGTCGAACAGCGCGGTGAAACGGTCGCGCGGGGTGATGTTCATGTGGTGGCCGCAGCTGGTGCAGACATTCTGATTGTCGCTCAGCTCGCGGTGAAACAGCATGGTGCCGCATTCATCGCATTTCTGCCACAGGTTCTCGGGCACTTCGCGGCGCGAAAAGATCGAGTTGATCTTGGGCCGGACGTAGTTGGTGATCCAGTTCATATTGCTTGCCTCTCCGGGGGCGCGGTTTGCCCCCCAGATAAGACGCCTTGGCCGCAATTGCAATCAGCGGCGTATGGCAAGCCGCGCTGTCAGCCAGCTGACCAGCATCAGCGCAAAGTCGACAGCCATCCACGGGCGCAGGTTGCCGGTGTCGGCCATATCAAAGGGGATCAGGTACAGCGCCAGCCCATTGAGGCTGGTGGGCGAGGCAAACAGCAACAGCGCCGCGGCGTTGTTGAAGAAATGCACCGCCATTGCCGGGCCCAGGGTGCCGGCCCGTGCGGTCAGGTCCGCCATCAGCAGCCCGAACAGCCCGGCCCAGGCGGTGATCAGCAGCGCGTTTTCCCCCGCATCAACGGGCAGGTAGTGGCCCAGCGCAAACAGCGCCGAGGGCACCAGCAGCCAGACCGCGGGGCTGCGGAACCGCGCCGCCAGCGCCTGCTGGATATAGCCGCGGAACAGGATCTCCTCCGACCCGGTCTGCACCAGCACCGCGGCCGCCGACAGAGGCAGGATGCCCAGCCAGGTCCAGAACGGCAGGTTCGGGGTCATCGGCGGCCCCATGCTGTAGGGCGGCAGGGCCATCAGCAACAGGCTGAGCCCCAGCAGATACAGGCTCACGCGCCCGAACTGCCAGACCAGCGGCCGCAGATGCCCGGTCACGGTGGCAAAGCTGCGCTGGTGGAACAGCCGGGCCGCCATCGCAACCCCCAGCGACAGAAAGGAAAAGCTGCCCAGCAGCACCAGCATGGCGCCGGGATTGCTGCCATCGGCCAGCCCCTGCAGCCAGGCCCCCGGGAACAGCCCCGCCACCGTCACCTGCAGCGCCGCTGTCATCGCAAAGCTGACCGCCGCCACCAGCATCAGCCCCAGCAGCAGCCGCCACAGCTGCGGCTGCGCCCGCGCAAACCGCACCATGGCCTCATGCGCCCTGTAGCCGTGCCTGTGCTGCATGTGTCCTCCGGGCCGGGTGGCGGCAAATTGCGCCAACGTTATGCATTGCTGCAACGCCAAGGCAAGGCATCGTGCCAGGCGGGCCGTTCACTCTTGCCCGGCTGCGCGCCTGCCCGCTATGGATTTTGCAAAAAACCAGACCGGCAGGGGCAGCAGTGAACAGAACAACCAGCGGAAATCCCGGTGCTTTCCCGCCCGCCGGCGGAAAGGCGCCGCGCTTTGGGCGATTGGCCGGGGCAATTGCGGCGGCGCTGGCTGCCGCGGTGCTGACGGCTTGCAGCCCCGCGCCCCAGGGCCTCTCCTTTGCCGCCCGGGACGCGGGCCTTATTCCCCGGCAGGACGGCCAGGTGATGTCCTTTGCCAACGGCGGCGTGCTGCTGGCCGCGCCGGAGAGCTATTGCTTCGACCGCCGCAGCAGCGCACCGGAGGACGGCGGCGGCTTTGCCCTGATCGCCCATTGCAGCCGCCTGGAGGGCCGCGGCTGGTTCGGCGCCCGCAAGGCGGCGGTGCTGACCGCCTCCATCGGCCCCGCCAGCCAGAATGCCCTGGCACCGCGGGCAAGCGACATCGCCGCCATGTTCCCCGGTGCCAGGCTGCTGGAAAGCCGCGAGGACCAGCTGCTGCCGCTGGTGCGGCTGGAGTTCCCCCAGGCCGTGGCCAAGGGCGCCAGCCCGGTGCACTGGCGCGGCGCCTTTGTGCTCGACCGCCACCTGATCGCGCTGGCGCTTTATGCGCCTGAGGGCAGCCGCGCCCTGGGCAGCCACGGCGCCGCCCTGCTGAACGAGGTGACCCACCGCACGCTGGAGGCCTCCACCCTGCCGCCCCTGGAACAGGCGCAGGCGGCTCCGCCTGCCGCAGCCGCGCCAGCCCTGCGGCCCCGGCCCCGGCCTGCAGCGCCGGAAACCGCCGCCCAATCTGCCGGCCCCCGCAAAATACGCGGGCTGGGCCGGCGGATTGCCGGTTTATTTCAATAGCCCCGCCCGGTTACACTGCCGCCAGTTCCCGCTGCCGGGCGCGCGCGGCACGGGCAGTAACACGGCACATAAGGCAAGAGGAAGCGCGATGGGCAGGATCATGGACCGGCTGATGCACCTGCGCAGCCTGCGCCGCTGGCGCGCAGCGGCAGAGGAATCGGCGCGCGCGCCGCTGGCCGAGCTGCGCCGCCAGCGCAACCAGGCCCGCCAGCTGCGCACCCATCTGGACCGGCTGATCCACACCGCCGACGGCCGCCTGGCGCTGCCGCAGATCGGCTCTTCCTTCTTTCCGCGCCCGCATGGCACCGACTGGTCCTGGCGCCCGGAACTGTGGCGCGGCCCCCTGCCCGAACGCGGCCTGGCCTCGGCGCCGCCCAAGGCCCGGCTGGGCGGTGAGGTGCAGCTGTTTCACGACTGCGCCTTCTCCGAACTGACCCTGCGCCAGCTCCGCAACACCCGCGAGGAGGACCTCGCCCCCTTCGGCCTGCGCATGGACGTGTTCAAATTCGACGGCTCCTTCCTGTCGCTGGTCATAGACCTGCCGCCCGAAGCCGCCGCCGGCATGACCCGCCAGCACCTGTTGCGGGTGGACAGCATCATCGAATCCGAAAAACCGATCGAGATCTTCGCCCGGCTCAACATCCAGAACGGTCCCAACACGGAACAGATCGTGCGCGAACTGCCGATGGGGGAGAAAAACATCGTAGTGGAATTCGACCTGGCCTATTCCCGGCTGAACGAAAAGCGGATCGGGAAAATCTGGCTCGACCTGATCTTCGAGGCGCCGGATCTGAACCAGGTGATCCTGCGCGACCTGACCTTCTCGCGCCACCGCCGCGCGGCGATCTGAGGAACCCTGCCCCATGAGGGACCTGACATGAGCGACCTGACACTGACCAAAATCCGCTTCCGCAACGGCGTCTGGGAAGGCCGGATCGGCAATGCGCCGGCCAGCGGCGCCAGGCCGGACATCACCGTGATGTTCCAGGATCTGCCGGTGCAGGACGTCCGGCTGAGCGAGGGTGAGACCGGCGGCGAATGGACCGTGTCCGTGCCGGTCCCGGCTGAGGCCGTGGCCGACGGGGTGCAGACCTTTGTGATCTTCGATGCCGCCAGCAGCACCCGGCTGGGCGATTTCACCCTGATCGCAGGCGAGGCCGTGGCGGACGATCTGCGCGCCGAGGTGGAACTGCTGCGCGCCGAGCTGGACATGCTCAAGCGCGCCTTCCGCCGCCACTGCCTGGAGACGTCCTGAGCGCAGCCCGCGCAGACAAAGCCAGATCGCCCGTCGCGACGGCGGCGGGCACGCGTCCACCCGCCCCACGGCGGGCGCGTTCCGCACCCGCCCGGGCAGACGCTCACCGCGATAGAGCCGCCGCCTCGCCTTCCAGCCAGCTTACTCCAGCGCCTGGAACTGCTCCGCCAGCACCTGCATCAGTTTCGCGTGCGGGATCGGGCCATAGCTGCAGCGCGCCACACCGGCCTGCCGCGCCGTCTCCAGCGTGATGCCGCGCATCATCGTGTTGACCGGCAGCGCACTCGCCTCGCAGACCCGGGCAATCAGATCGGGATCGCTCAGCCCCGGAACAAAGAACCCATTGGCGCCCGCTTCGGCATAGGCCGCGCCGCGCTCCAGCGCCTCCGACAGCAGCGCTCCGTGTTTGGAGGCATCCTTTTCCTTCAGGAACAGATCGGTGCGGGCATTGACGAACATATCCGCATGGGCCGCCCGCACCGCGGTCACCCGGCGGGCCTGCTCGATGATCCCGTACAGATCATCCGTGCCAACCACCTGGTCCTCGAAATTCAGCCCCACCGCGCCGGTGCCCGCCAGCCGCGTCACATTGACGGTCAGCTGCTCCGGCTCGCTGGCATAACCGCCCTCGAAATCAATGGTCACCGGCAGATCGGTGGCCGCGACGATGCGTTCCGCGTTGCCCAGCACAAACTCCAGCGGGATCTGCTCGCCATCCGGAAACCCCTGTGCCGCCGCCACCGGGTAGCTGCCGGTCGCCAGCGCCTTGGCCCCTGCCCCGGCAACCGCCTTGGCGCTGCCGGTGTCCCAGATGTTGTAAAGCACCACCGGATTGCCCGGCTGATGCAGCGCCGCAAAGGCGCCCGCGCGGTCGGAATATGTCATGCTGAAATCCTCTGTCTGTAGCCTGTCTCAATTTCTATCAGCCGCTGCTTGCGCCACAAGCCGCCGCCATAGCCGGTCAGCGCGCCGTCGGCAGCAATCACCCTATGGCAGGGCACCACCAGCGCCAGCTGGTTGGCGCCATTGGCCCGCGCCACTGCGCGCGTGGCCGACGGCCGGCCCAGCTCCCGCGCGATCTGCGAATAGCTGCGGGTCTCCCCCGCCGGGATGGTCAGCAGACAGCGCCAGACCTCGCGTTCAAACGCGGTGCCATGCAGCGCCAGCGGGGTTTGGAAATGCGCGCGCTCACCGGCAAAAAACCGGCGCAGCTCCTCTGCGATCTGCTCCGTCGGTGCGGGGCGGCCAAAGCCCAGGCCCCCGGGCTGCGCCTTTTGCAGCCTGGCCACCTCCCGCGGCAGCGCCTTGCGGTCGGCAAATTCCAGCAGGTGCAGCTGATGGGCGCAGCTGATCGCAATCATCGCCCCCAAGGGCGTGTCGATCCAGTCCGCCAGCAAAAGCGCATCCTTGCGGAACGCCCCCGGCGCAATCCCCACCAGTTTCGCAAAAGCCGCGCGGAAGGCGCTGGCGCTTTCAAACCCCGCATCAATCTGCGCCGCAATCACCGGCTCGCCGGCCTTCAGCGCGGTGAACCCCTCGCGCAGACGGCGCTGGCGCGCCATCTCCAGAAAGGTCATGCCGAAATGCCGCTTGAAGGCGCGCCGCACGGTCGATGCATCCAGCCCCAGCCGCACCAGATCGCCCTCGCCCCAGCGGTAGGCGGGCCGCGCCTCCAGCCGCGCCAGCAGGTCCTGCACTATCGGATCACCAGCCGCCGCCGCGGCCAGCGGCTTGCAGCGCTTGCAGGCGCGGAAGCCCGCCTCGATGCAGGCGCCGGGGGTGGCGTGGAATTGGCAGTTCTCGAACTTGGGCTTGCGCGCCGGGCAGGTCAGCCGGCAGAAGATGCCGGTGGAGGTCACCCCGACATAGGCGCGCCCCTCATATGCGGCATCGCGGTCCAGCAAGGCTTGATACAGGGTTTTGGAATCAGGCAGGTCAAACATCATGGCCGGAGCATAGCCCAGCCTGCCCGGCCAGTACGCCGGATATCGGGCGTTTATTTTCGCAATGACGCAAGGGCGCGGGCGAGGCCGCCTCAAAAGAAAACACAGCCCCCTTGTTTCCGGTTTCCCGTTTTCCGCAGAGGGCTGCGCACCTTCACCCGGGCAAGGTGTTGCGCCCCCGCCGCACGCCCCCTTCACGTGATCCTCATTCCCCCATGCCAGACTGCCGGATGATCGAGATCACCCGCCATGGCCCCGCGCAAGGGCCATGATACAAGGCGCAGGCATCTGTGTGGCTGCCTGCGTAACACCCGGAGACCGGCCCTGATAAAAAGGGGGTCGCTCAGGAAATCCTGTCCGAGCAGGCCCCGCGGGGTCTGTCCAACTCCACCCGGCGGCGCCGCCACTCTTTATCTACCGGCCCCCCGAGACGGCAAATAAACCAGCCAGACCCCGTCCCCCCGGCGGCAACAGCAGCACAGAAAAAAGGCCGCCCATCCGGACGGCCCCTTTGTGCTGCGGTTTTGCGGTGGGTTTACTTCGGCCCCAGCGCCACCAGCCCCTTGAGGATGTCGATGGCATAGGCCAGCTGGTAATCCTCCTCACGCAGCTCGGCGGCTTTCTCGGCCTTCTCGCGCTCTTCCTCGATCTGGCGGATCTCATCCTCGCTCAGGGAATCATTGTTCAGGCTGCCGCGCAGGTCGGCTTCCGAACGCGAGCGGCGGGCGGGGCTGTCCTCCTCCTCTGCCTCGGCGGTGCGGCGGGGCTGTTCCACAACGATATCGGGCGACACGCCCAGCGCCTGGATCGACCGTCCCGACGGGGTGTAATAGCGCGCGGTGGTCAGGCGCATGGCGCCGTCGCCCTTCAGCGGCATCACCGTCTGCACAGACCCCTTGCCAAAGGATTTTGTGCCCACAACAATCGCCCGGCGGTGGTCCTGCAGCGCACCGGCCACAATTTCCGAGGCCGAGGCCGAACCGCCGTTGATCAGCACCACAATCGGCTTGCCGTCGGCCAGATCGCCCGGGGTCGCATTAAAGCGCTCGCCGTCCTCCGGGTCGCGGCCGCGGGTGGAGACGATCTCACCGGATTCCAGGAAGCTGTCGGCCACCTGGATCGCCTGGTTCAGCAGGCCGCCCGGGTTGTTGCGCAGGTCCAGAACGATGCCGTTCACCTGGTCCAGGCCGCCGGCTTCCTCGATCCGCTTCTTCAGGCCCGATTCCAGGTTCGGCGTGGTCTGGTCGTTAAAGGTGGTGATCCGCATCACCACGGTATTGCCTTCGACACGGCTGCGCACCGCGGTCAGCTTGATGGTGTCGCGGATGATCGACACGTCGAACGGCTCCGCCTCGCCTTCGCGCACCACGGTGATCACGATCTCCGAGCCGACCGGCCCGCGCATCAGGTTGACCGCTTCATCCAGCGACAGGCCCAGCACGCTTTCGCCGTCCACATGGGTGATGAAATCGCCGGCTTCCATGCCGGCCTCATCCGCCGGGGTGCCGTCGATGGGGGAGACAACTTTGACAAAGCCCTCTTCCTGGGTGACTTCGATCCCCAGGCCGCCGAACTCGCCGCGGGTCTGCACCCGCATCCGGCTCGCATCATCGGGCGACAGATAGCTGGAATGCGGGTCCAGCGAGGTCAGCATGCCGCCGATCGCCGCCTCGATCAGCTCCTTCTCGTCGACCTCCTCGACATATTGCGCGCGGATGCGCTCGAAGATGTCGCCGAACAGGTCCAGCTGCTCATAGACATTGGCCTCGCGCGTGCCTTCCTGCGCCAGCAAGGGGCCTGCAACATATGTCGTGGCGACAATCCCTGCCAGCGTGCCGCCAACGGCAGCCATCGCAAATTTTTTCATCAAGCCTTCATCCACCTTTTCCAGTGCGGAACCATGTTTCCGGGTCCACCGGGCTGTTGTCCATTCTCACTTCTATATAGAGCGTTTCTGTCCGGTCAGTTCCACCCCCTTCACCGCTTGTTGACAGAATTGCGTCCGGCCCGGGGTTTTCGCCGCTCATCAGGCCGACAGGGGTGCCTTCGGGGATCACCTGCCCCGCCTCGCCGAACACTTCGGCCAGGCCGGACAGCACAAACAGGGTCTCCGGCTGCGGCTCCAGAATCACCACGTTGCCCAGATCCAGCAGCGGCCCGCGGTAGCGGATGGTGGCGGCAGCAGGCGCGGTCACCAGCGCCCGGGGGCGGGCCGCAACCAGCAGGCCCGGGCGGGCAATGCCTGCCGCATCGCGCTCGCCGTATCCGCGCAGCACCAGCCCTTCGACCGGCAGCGGCAGGGTGCCGCGCAGATCGCTGATGTCGGCGCTGGAGTCGGCGATTTCGCCATCGGCGATTTCGGCCAGCCCGTCGGCAAACCCCGACAGCGTCTCGGTCGAGGAGATCAGGATCGCGGTGCGCACCGGGTCGGCGGTGAACCGCTTGGGCAGGGTGGTGCGGTCGGCAATCGCGGTCGACAGCTGCACCCGCGCGGACTGCACGCCCGCCAGCCCCTCCTCCAGCGTCCTGGCCGCGCGCTGCTGCAGCAGGCGCAGCGATTGCACCTCGTCCAGATCCGTCTTCAGCGACTGCGCCTTGGCGTGCAGCGCCGGGGTCACCTCGGCCAGCATCATGGCGGACCGCGCCGCGCCCAGGGGGCCCGAGGGATGCACCATCAGCACCGGCGGTGGCGAGGTTTCAATGGTCTGGATAATCCCCAAGAGGCCCGAGACCTCCTCCTGCCGCGCCGCCAGCTGGGCGCTCAGCTGCGCCTCGCGCCGCGCCACCCGGCGCAACCCGTCGCGCATCGCCGCCAGCCCGGCCTCATAGGCCTGCACGGTCGAGGTCAGCGCCTTCACCCGGTCGCGGGAACTGGCGGCCTCCTGCAATTGCACCGAGGCGGCCTCCAGCTGCTCCGCCGCGCCGCGCGCAGCGGACGCCGGATTTGCCGCCGCCGGCAGCGGCGCCGCCAGCAGCGCCAGCAGCAACAGGCCCGCCCGCCGGATCATGACAGCAGGCTCTCCCCGGTCATTTCCGCCGGCTTCTCAAGCCCCATCAGCTCCAGGATGGTCGGCGCCAGATCGGCCAGCCGCCCGTCGCGCAAGCGTGCGCCCTCCGGCCCGCCCACCAGCGCCACCGGCACCAGGTTCAGCGTATGGGCGGTATGGGCACCGCCGGTTTCCGGATCCACCATCACCTCGCAGTTGCCGTGATCGGCGGTGACGATCATCGCGCCGCCCGCCTTCTCCAGCGCTTCAACCACCTGCGCCAGGCCGCGGTCCACCGCCTCGCAGGCCAGCATCGCCGCCTTGATGTCACCGGTGTGGCCCACCATGTCGGGGTTGGCATAGTTGGTAACGATCAGATCATACCCCGCCTCAATCGCCTCGACGAATTTCTCCGTCACCTCCGGCGCACTCATCTCCGGCTGCAGGTCATAGGTCGCCACATTCGGCGACTTCGGCATATAGCGGTCCTCGCCCTCTTCCGGCTCTTCCTTGCCGCCGTTCAAAAAGAAGGTGACATGCGGGTATTTCTCGGTCTCGGCCAGGCGGAACTGGCGCTTGCCCTGCTTGGCGACCCATTCGCCCAGCGTGTTGACGATGGCCGCCTTGGGATAGCAGGTGGTCATGTAATCATTGTGACCATCGGAATATTCCACCATGCCCAGCAGGCCCGCCAGCTTCGGCCGCGTGCCGGTTTCGAACTCATCAAAGCCCGGCTCGCCGATGGCGCGCAGGATTTCGCGGGCGCGGTCGGCCCGGAAGTTCAGGCAGAAAAACCCGTCACCGTCCTTCATGCCCTCATAGCCCGCCAGCACGGTGGCCGCGATGAATTCATCGGTTTCCGACTGGTTGTATGCATGGTCCACCGCGCCATGAGCATTCAGCCCCGGCCGCCCCTTGGCATGGATCATCGCATCATAGGCTTCGCTGACCCGGCCCCAGCGGTTGTCGCGGTCCATCGCGAAATAGCGCCCGGTGACGGTGGCGATCCGCGCGCCTTCGGGCAGCTTCTCCTCCAGCTCGCGGAAATAGCCGAACGCCGATTTCGGCGCCACATCGCGGCCGTCGGTGATGGCATGCAGCCAGACCGGCACGCCGGCATCTGTGATTGCCTTCACCGCTGCCAGGATGTGGCTGATATGCCCGTGCACGCCGCCGTCCGAGACCAGCCCCATCAGATGCGCGGCTCCGCCGGTGTCCTTCAGCTTGGCGGTAAAGGCCTGCAGCGCTTCGTTTTCAAAGAAGCTGCCATCCTCGATCGCCAGGTCGATCTGGCCCAGGTCCATCGCCACCACCCGGCCCGCGCCGATGTTGGTGTGGCCCACCTCGGAGTTGCCCATCTGCCCGGTCGGCAAGCCCACATCCGGCCCGTGGGTGATCAGCTTCGCGCTCGGCCCCTTGGCCATGATGGCGTCAAATGTTGGGGTTTTCGCCAGATAAGGCGCGTTCGCCTTGCCCGGCTCCGCACTGCCCCAGCCATCGAGAATGCACAGGACAACGGGTTTGGGTGCGGTCATGGGTCGGCTCCGGGGCAAGGAAAGGTTCGCAAGCCTTCTAACGCCTCGCCGCGCCGGGGTGAACCGCCATTCCTGCCGCAGTTGGCGTTATCAGGCCGCGTGGCGGCGGCAATGCCCCGCCCTGCGCCTTTCATCTTTCCCCAAATACTCAAATCCCCGGTCCGCCCTCCGCACCGCCGCCCGGGTTCTGCGGCGTCAGGAGATGCCGGATCAGCGCCACCGGATGCGCCCGCAAGCTCAGCCGCATGGCGACGTAATCCTCCACCACTTCCTCGCCCAGCCCCATCTGCGGCAGGTTTGCCTCCGGCTCATGGATCGCCTCGCCGTCCAGCTCGCGGGCAAACAGCGGCAGCGGCTTGCGGGCGGAGATCGCCTTGGCGGCCCATAAGGCTTCCCGCCGGTTCATCCCCAGCGCGGCAAAGGCATCCGCCTCCGCCAGCCGCTCGATCACCGGCGGCGCCAGCCCCGCCTTGCGCCAGACGTCCTCCACCTCGTGGTATCCATTGCCGCGCGCGGCCGTCAGCCAGGCGGCATCCTCATCCCGCAGGCCCTTCACCTGCCGGAACCCCAGCCGCAGCGCCAGGCCGCCGTGGCCGTCGGGCTCCATCACGTTGTCCCAATAGGAGTTGTTGATGCAGACCGGCCGCACCTCCACCCGGTGCGCGCGGGCATCCCGCACGATCTGGGCGGGCGCATAAAACCCCATCGGCTGCGCGTTCAAGAGCGCACAGGCAAAGATCCCCGGATGGTGGCACTTGATCCAGGCCGAGGCATAGACCAGCAGAGCAAAAGACGCCGCATGGCTTTCCGGGAAGCCGTAAGAACCGAACCCCTCGATCTGGGAAAAACAGCGTTCGGAGAATTCGGCGTCATAGCCGTTCTTCGCCATGCCGCGCAGGAACAGGGAGCGGAATTCGCTGACGTTGCCGTGTTTCTTGAAGGTCGCCAGAGAGCGCCGCAGCCGGTCGGCCTGTTCCGGCGTGAAGCCGGCGCCAACGATGGCGATCTGCATCGCCTGCTCCTGAAACAGCGGCACGCCGAGGGTCTTGCCCAGCACCTCGCCCAGCGCGTCGGAGGGAAAGTGCACCGGCTCCTCGCCGTTCCTGCGGCGGATATAGGGGTGCACCATATCGCCCTGAATCGGACCGGGACGGACGATGGCGACCTCGATCACCAGGTCATAGAAATTGCGCGGCCGCATCCGCGGCAAAAAGTTCATCTGCGCCCGGCTTTCGACCTGGAAGACGCCGATGCTGTCAGCGCGGCACAGCATGTTGTAGACTGCCGGGTCCTCCGGCGGCAGGGTGGCGAGGCTGTAATCCAGCTGGTGGTGCTGCTGCATCAGGTCGAACGCCTTGCGGATGCAGGTGAGCATGCCGAGCGACAGCACATCGACCTTGAGGATGCCCAGCGTGTCGATGTCGTCCTTGTCCCAGCAGATGACCGTGCGGCCCTCCATGGTGGCATTTTCAATGGGCACCAGCTCATCCAGCCGGCCCTGGGTGATGATGAAACCGCCCACATGCTGGGACAGGTGCCGCGGGAAGCCGATGATCTGCTCCACCAGCTCCATCGTCAGCTGCAGGCGGCGGCTGTTCGGGTCCAGCCCGATCTCGCGCATCCGCTCGGCCTCCACGCCCTTGGTGCTGAAAAACCCCCACAGCTGCGAGGACATGGCGGAGATCGTATCTTCGGTCAGCCCCATGGCGCGGCCCACCTCGCGGATGGCGCGCTTGCCGCGGTAATGGATCACCGTGGCGCAAAGCCCTGCGCGGTGGCGGCCGTAGCGTTCGTAGATCCACTGGATCACCTCCTCGCGCCGCTCGTGCTCGAAATCGACGTCGATGTCGGGCGGCTCGTCGCGGGCCTCGGAGACGAAACGCTCAAACACCATGGTGCCCAGTTCCGGGCTGACCGAGGTGACGCCCAGGCAGTAGCAGACCACCGAGTTCGCCGCCGAGCCGCGGCCCTGGCACAGGATCCCGCGGGAGCGGGCGAAAGCGACGATGTCGCGCACGGTCAGGAAATAGGGGTCGTATTTCAGCTTGGCGATCAGCGCCAGCTCATGCTCCAGCAGGCGGCGCACCTTGTCCGGCGCGCCGCCCGGGTAGCGCCATTGCAGCCCCTCTTCCGCCAGCCGTCTCAGCCTTTGCGGCGGGGTTTCCTGTTCGCTGCCCTCGTCCGGGTAGTCATAGCGCAGCTCATCCAGCGAAAAGCTGAGCCGGTCCGCCAGCCGGGCGGCGTTGTCCACCGCCGTCTCATACCCCCGGAACAGGCGGCGCATCTCCGCCTCAGAGCGCAGGCGCTGTTCCGCGTTGGCCATGGCGGCGCGGCCCAGCTCCTCCACCTTGCAGCGCAGGCGGATGGCACTCAGCACATCGCCCAGGCGGCGGCGGCGGCCATGGTGCATCCTGGGCGCGGCGCTGGCGAGCGGCGGCAGGTTGAGATGTTCCGCCAGCTCCGCCAGCGCGGCAAACCGCGCCCGGTCGCCGCCGTCATAGGCAGGCGCCATCATCAGGTGCATCCGCCCGCCAAAGCGGCGCGTCAGCGCGTCCATATGCGGCCCCCATCCGCCCGCGCCGCCGGGCAGATGTTGCGCCTGCGGCAGCAAGAGCAGATGCAGGCCGTCCGCGAATTCCAAGAGGTCGGCAAGGTGCAGGGTGCAGCTGCCTTTCTCCGCCCTGAGCCGCCCGGCGGAGATCAGCCGGGTCAGGCAGCCCCAGCCGGTGCGGTTCACGGGCAGGGCAATCACCTCTGGCGCGTCGGTGAAGACCAGCCGCGCTGCCGGGATCAGCCGCACGGTTTCATAGACCGGGAACGAGGGAGGCTGCGCAATATCTGCGGGGCGCGGCGGGCCGATCGGGGTGTTGCGGCGGTCCCAGGCCTGCCGCTCCTGCACCCGGCGGCTGATGTCGCGGCATTCCGCATGGGCGCGCACGATGCCCGCCACCGAGTTTTCGTCGGCAATGGCCACCGCCGCGATGCCCAGCTCCAGCGCGCGGGCCGCATACTCCTCGGGGTGGGAGGCCCCGGTGAGGAAGGTGAAGTTGGAGAGGCAGGCGAATTCGGCAAACATGAGTCGCATGATATTCCCGTTTTGTTCTTATGTGGAGTCGCACCGGACGGGCCTGCCGCGACGTGCCCCCGCGCCGCGCGCCAGCGCGGCGCCCGGCCCAACCGCCGCAGGGCATTTTCAATGCCCGCCCGGCGGGCGGGAGCGCCCCCGGCGGTCTGCGGGATGCGCAGGATCCGGGTCGATTGCCGCGCGGCGGATGCGCCAAGGTTCCGTCAGCAAAAGGAGACACCCATGACCAGAATCACCGCCCTGCCCACTGATATTGTCCGCGCGCTGCAAAACGGCGGCCCCGATGCCCACGGCCAGACGCCGGAGCGTGCGGTCTCGGACGGCGGCGCCAACCCTTGCCGCCATTGCCTGAACTACATTCCCGCAGGCGCAGAAATGCTGATCCTGGCCCACCGGCCCTTTCCTGCGGCGCAGCCCTATGCCGAGACCGGGCCGATCTTCCTGTGTGCCGATCACTGCCAGCGGCATCAGGGGGAGGACCTGCCCGAGGTACTGGAACGCGCGCCGGACTATCTGATCAAGGGCTACAGCGCCGGTCACCGGATCGTCTATGGCACCGGCATCGTGATCCCGCAGGCGGAAATGATGGCGCGGGCCGAAGCGATCTTTGCGGATGAGCGGGTGGACTACATCCACATCCGGTCGTCGCGCAACAACTGCTATCAGGCGCGCATTGACCGGGGGTGAATTAGCGTAAAGGACAAAGCCGGCAACGTAGCCGCATAACATTGAGGGCTGCGTCTGCCTGGGCTGGCGCGAATGCGCCTGTCCGTTTTGCCAGAGGCAAACCTTCGGATTGACGTGCAGGCAGGCTCAGTCCGGCCTCGCGGCCGGACGGAACAGGCATTCTAATCACTCAGGCGGATTTCGTCAGCGACAGGAACACATCCTCCAGGTCCGCCTCCTCGGTTTTCACGTCGCGGATGCTGATCCCGGCGGCGCGGACCGCGGCCAGCACGTCCTCGGCGCTGGTCGCCTGGCTGCGGTAGCGCAGCACCACGGCGCCGTCTTCGCGCAGGCTGGCCTCGATCCCCTCGCCCTGCGGCAGCGCCGTGGCGGGCTCTGCCGGATGCACCACCATGGTCTTGGCATCCAGACGGCCCAGCAGGCTGGCCTTGCTGTCGCGCGCGACCACCTCGCCCTGGTTGATGATGGCGATCTCGTCGCACATCTCCTCAGCCTCCTCCAGGTAATGGGTGGTGAGGATGATGGTCATGCCCTGCGCGTTCAGCTTGCGGATGTTCTCCCACAGCATCTGGCGCAGTTCGATATCGACGCCCGCGGTGGGTTCATCCAGCACCAGCACGCTCGGCCGGTGGACCAGTGCCTTGCCCAGCAACAGCCGCCGCCGCATACCGCCGCTAAGCGTCCGTGCATAGGCCTCCGCCTTGTCCTCCAGCCCCACCATGCGCAGGATCTCATCGCTGTGGCGCTCGTTCTTCGGCACGCCGTAAAGGCCTGCCTGCACCTCCAGCGCGCCGCGCGGGGTGAAGAACGGGTCCAGGTTCAGCTCCTGCGGCATGACGCCGATGGCGGCACGGCTCTGGCGCGGGTTCTCGTCCTGGTCGAAGCCCCAGATCGTCACCTTGCCGGAGGTCTTGCGCACCAGCCCCGCCAGGATGTTGATCATCGTCGACTTGCCCGCGCCGTTCGGCCCCAACAGCCCGAAGACCGAGCCGCGCGGCACCGTCAGGTCGACGCCCTTGAGCGCGTGTTTCTCCGGCTGGCCTTTGTAGCCGCCATAGATTTTGCGCAAAGCTTTGAGTTGGATTGCATCTGCACTCATCGCTGCTCTTGCCCCCGGTTTTTGCTTGGCTCATAAATGCGCCTAGCCGAAAACCGAAAGGACTGCCAGCCATGAGCATCGAAGCGCCGGAAACCAAGATCGTGGACAGCCGCAAGGTGGCCTGTGACGGCAGCGAGGGCGCGCTGGGGCATCCGCGGGTTTATCTGCTGATCCCGGAGGACGACAATTTCGTGGAATGCCCCTATTGCGACTGCAAATACGTCTACCGGGACGCGGCCAAGGCGGCGGAGTGATCCGGGCAGCGTGACGTCGCTCAGGCGGAGGCCGGGTCCCGGAAAATTCGAGTTTTCCGGCCAAATTTCTTTGAAGAAATTTGCAGGCGCCCGGTAAGCTGCCGCGGGAGCGCAACAGGCGGGCGGCAGCAATGGCACAGCTCTTGATCGTTTACCACACACGCACCGGCGGCAGCCGCCAGATGGCGGAGGCCGCGGCAGCGGCGGCGCGGGATGAGACCCAGACCGTTCTGAAACGGGCCGAGGACGCCGGGCCGGAGGATCTGCTGGCGGCGGATGGCTATATCTTCTGCGCGCCGGAGAATCTGGCGGCGCTGTCCGGAATGATGAAAGAGTTTTTCGACCGCTGTTATTACCCGGTGCTGGGAAAGATTGAGGGGCGGCCTTATGCGCAGATGGTCTGCGCCGGGTCGGACGGCGAAAACGCCGCCCGCCAGACCGCCCGCATTGCCACCGGCTGGCGCCTGAAGGAGGTGCAGGCGCCGCTGATCGTCTGCACCCATGCGCAGACGCCGGAGGCGATCCTGGCGGAGAAGGTGATCCCCGAAGACGAGCTGGAAGCCTGCCGCGAGCTGGGGCTGGCCTTGGGGGCGGGCCTGGCAATGGGGGTGTTCTAGGCCCCTGCCCCGCGGCGGGCGGCGGCGGTCAGAGCTCGACGCGCACCTCGTGCATCCACAGCTTCGGCGGGCGCGACAGCATGAAGACCACCACATCCGCCAGGTCTTCCGGCTCGGTGAAGATATGGTTGGGGACGTCTTCGCCCGCCTTGGCAAACATGCCGGTGTTGGTGCCGCTTTGATACAGGCCCGCAACGCGCACGCCGGTTTCTGCCTCATCGACCTTCAGCACATCAGTGAAGCCGCGCACGCCGTATTTGGTGGCGGTGTAAACGGACTGCCCCGCCTGCGCCACGACACCGGATTTGGAGGCGACGTTCACAATCGCGGCCTCATCGCGGGTGCGCAGGGCAGGCAGCAGGTGGCGGGTGAGCTGCATCAGGCCGGTCAGGTTGGTCTGCACGGTGGCCATCAGCATCTCCTCGGAAATGCTGTCGAGGGGCCCCGCCTTGTGCCAGATGCCCGCATTGTTAATCAGGATATCCACGCTGCCGAAGTCCTGCAGAATAGCCGACGCAGCAGCCCCGATCGCCGCTGGATCGGTCATGTCCACCCCGTAGCTGCGGGCCTCAGGCGCGCCGAGGCTGCGGGCCGCCTCTGCCACCTGGTCCAGCCGGTCCCGGTTGCGGCCCAGAATGGCCAGCTTGCAGCCCGCGGCGGCCAGTTTCAGGCAGATATGCTTGCCGATGCCATCGCTGCCGCCCGTGACAATGACCGTTTTTCCGTTGAGCTGCATGGGGTTCGATCCTGCTGTGCAATGAAGGGAAGCCGCAGGTCTATCACAGGCGGGCCGCGGCTGGAACATGGGGCAGGCTGAGGCGGCGCCGGACCGCCGCTGCCGGTTCCTGCCGCCGGCGGCAAACGGCAATTGCCCTTCCTGCCCGGATCACCGATAACCGGGAAACAGAACACGAACGGATTTCCAACGGGAGCGCGGCGCACATGAGCGGGACAACATTCGGCAAGGGCTGCCATCTGCATCTGATCGACGGCTCGGCCTTCATCTTCCGCGCCTATCACGCGCTGCCGCCGCTCACGCGCAAATCCGACGGGCTGCCGATCGGGGCCGTGGCGGGCTTCTGCAACATGCTGTTCAAGCAGGTGGAGGACGCCAAGGGCCCGGATGCGCCGACCCATGTGGCGGTGATCTTTGACCATTCCGGCATGTCGTTCCGCAACGAGATGTACGATTTGTACAAGGCCAACCGCCCGCCCGCGCCCGAGGATCTGGTGCCGCAGTTCCCGCTGACCCGCGAGGCGACCAAGGCGTTCAACATCGCCTGCAAGGAGATCGAGGGCTTTGAGGCCGACGACATCATCGCCACGCTGGCGCATCAGGCGCGCGATGCCGGCGGGCGGGTCACGATCATCTCGTCGGACAAGGACCTGATGCAGCTGGTCGGCGGCGGGGTTGAGATGCTGGACGCGATGAAGAACAAGCGCATCGACAGCGACGGCGTGGTGGAGAAGTTTGGCGTCGGCCCGGAGCGGGTGGTGGATGTGCAGGCGCTGGCCGGTGATAGCGTCGACAACGTGCCGGGCGCGCCGGGGATCGGGATCAAGACCGCCGCGCTGCTGATCAACGAATTCGGCTCGCTGGAAGAGCTGCTGGACCGCGCCGAGGAGATCAAGCAGCCCAAGCGCCGGCAGACGCTGATCGAGATGCGGGAGCAGATCGAGCTGTCGAAGAAGCTGGTGCAGCTGGACTGCAATATGGAGCTGGACTTCACCCTGGATGATCTGGAGGTGATGGAGCCGGACGCCGAGACCCTGATGGGCTTCCTGACCGAGATGGAGTTCCGCACCCTGTCCAAGCGCATGGCCGACCGGCTGGGCGTTGAGGCGCCGGCGATCCCGGACGCGCCCGCCGCAGCGCCGGTCTCCGCGGCGGCAGAGGCGCCGGAGGCGGTGCCGTTTGACAAGGACAAATACGAATGCGTCCGCGATGCAGCAGCGCTGCAAGCCTGGGTCGACCGCATCCGCCAGCGCGGCTGGGTGGCGGTGGACACCGAGACCACGGGCCTGGATGAGATGGTGGTGGATCTGGTCGGCATCTCGCTGTGCGTGGAGGCGGGCGAGGCCTGCTATATCCCGCTGGCGCATAAGGCCGGGGGCGATGACCTGTTTGGCGGCGAGGGCCTGTCCGAGGGGCAGATGCCCCTGGAGGAGGCGGTCGCAATGCTGAAGCCGGTTCTGGAAGACCCGGCCATCATGAAAATCGGCCAGAACATGAAATACGACGCCAAGATCCTGCACCGCTACGGGGTGGATGTGGCGCCGGTCGACGACACCATGCTGATGTCCTATGCGCTGCATGCGGGGATGCACGGGCATGGTATGGACACGCTGTCGGAGCGCTATCTGGATCACACGCCGATCCCGATCAAGCCGCTGTTGGGGACCGGCAAATCGGCGATCACCTTTGACCGGGTGCCGATTGACGATGCGGTGCCTTATGCGGCTGAGGATGCCGACATCACCCTGCGCCTGTGGCAGCTGTTCAAGCCGCAGCTGCATCAGGAGCGGGTAACGACGGTCTATGAAACGCTGGAGCGGCCGCTGGTGCCGGTCTTGGCGGATATGGAGCGCAACGGCATCAAGGTGGACCGCGATACGCTCAGCCGGATGTCCAATGCCTTTGCCCAGAAGATGGCGGCGCTGGAGGCGGAGATCCACGAGCTGGCGGGCGAAAGTTTCAACGTCGGCTCGCCCGCGCAGCTGGGCGAGATCCTGTTCGACAAGATGTCCCTGCCCGGCGGCAAGCGCGGCAAGAACGGCAAGTATTCCACCGGCGCCGATATCCTGGAGGATCTGGCGACAGAACACGACCTGCCTGCCCGCGTGCTGGACTGGCGGCAGCTCAGCAAGCTGAAGTCGACCTATACGGACGCTTTGCAGGACCACATCAACCCCGATACGGGCCGGGTGCATACCTCGTATGCCCAGACCGGCGCCAGCACGGGGCGCATGGCCTCGACCGATCCGAACCTGCAGAACATTCCCGTCCGCACCGAGGAAGGCCGCCGCATCCGCGAAGCCTTTGTGGCGGAAGAGGGCAATGTGCTCTTGTCGCTCGACTACAGCCAGATCGAGCTGCGCATTCTGGCGCATATGGCTGGAATCGACACGCTGAAACAGGCCTTTGCCGAGGGGCAGGACATTCACGCGCTGACCGCCTCGGAGATGTTCGAGGTGCCGCTGGAGGAGATGACGCCGGAGATCCGCCGTCAGGCCAAGGCGATCAACTTTGGTGTGATCTACGGCATCTCGGGCTTTGGCCTGGCGCGCAACCTGCGCATCCCGCGCAAGGACGCGCAGGGCTTCATCGACCGCTATTTCGAGCGCTTCCCGGGCATCCGGAAATACATGGACTCGACGGTGGAGTTCGCCAAGGAGCATGGCTATGTGCAGACCCTGTTCGGGCGCAAGATCCACACTGCGGAGATCAACGCCAAGGGGCCGAAGGCCGGCTTTGCCAAACGCGCGGCGATCAACGCGCCGATCCAGGGGACGGCCGCCGACGTGATCCGCCGGGCGATGATCCGGATGCCGGAGGCGATTGCCCATCTGCCCGCGCGGATGCTGTTGCAGGTGCACGATGAACTCTTGTTCGAAGTGCCGGAAGCGGCGGTGGAGGACACCATCGCTGCCGCCCGCGAGGTGATGGAAAACGCCGCCGATCCGGCGGTGCATCTGGATGTGAAACTGGTGGTGGATGCGGGCCGCGGCCAGAACTGGGCCGAGGCGCATTAAGTCAGGTTTCTCAAGGCCGGCGGGGCGCTCCCGCCCGGCTTCGGCCTGCCGGTCTCACCCCGTTGGGCCCAGCGCCGCTGGCGCGGCGTGACGGGACGCGCAGCGGTTCGGCTCCGGGTCAAGGGAGGCGCCAGCCTCCGCGCGTTCAGCGCGGCTTGCCCTTGACGCGGCCTGCCCTGAAAACAATCGGAAACGCCTCTCAAGGGCAGCCCTGCCCTTAGGGGCTTCTCAGCAAGAAACCTGCGACGCGCCAGCGGCGCCCGGCCCAACGGCTGCTGCTGCATCTGCGATGCAGCGTGCAGCGGGCGGGAGCCGCCCTTGCGGTCCTCAGCCCTGCAGCGGCTGCTTGACCAGTTTCGCCACCAGCCGCCGCACCAGCGGCGCGGCGGTGAAGGCGACGGCAAAGGCAATCGGCCAGCTGGCCATCCACGCCTGCATCCAGTCCTGGGCAAAACCCGCGCCAAGCCCCAGCGCCTTCCAGGTCGCCACGCAGGTCACGATGCAGGACATCAGCCCCGACAGGATCAGGCTGAACAGCACAGGCGCAAAACGGGCGGGCAGCATCGGCGGCCTCCTTGGTCAACTCACCCCCGCCTTATGGCGTCCGCCGCATCACATTTCAATTCACGAATGTGTTTCCGCCCTGCGGCGGCTCAGCGCATCCAGGTGAGGCTGTCTTCGGTCCGGCGGGTCGAGGGGGTGTATTCGGCGCTGACCCAGCCGTCATAGCCGCTGGCGTCGATGGCGGCGAACAGCCTTTGGAAATCGACCGGCCCGGTACCCGGCTCGCAGCGCCCGGGGGCGGCGCCGATCTGCACATGCACCGCGCGGCTGCCGAAGGTCTCCCACACTTTGGCGGCGTCGCCGTGGATCAGCTGGGCGTGGTAGGCGTCATACTGGAGGCCGACATTGGGGCGGTCCACCGCGTCCAGCACCTCTACCGCCAGGGTGTAGTCATCGAGGAAATAGCCGGGCTGGTCGCCGCTGTTCAACGGCTCGATGGTGAACTGCTGGCCCGGCGCCCGGTCTGCGGCCCATTGCAGGTTTTCGACAAAGGTCTGCAGCGCGGCGTCGCCCTTGGCATAGCCCGCCATCACGTGGATTTTGCCCGCCTTCAGCGCCTCCGCGTAGCGCAGCACCCGGCGGATGTCGCGCTGGAAGCGGTCCGCCCCGTCCGGCACCGCCGCGTAGCCGGGCATGCCGCCGGTGTAATTCGGCGGCGGCGCGTTGATCAGCAGCAGTTCCAGCCCGTTGGCCAGCAGCGCGCGCTGGGTCTCCTTGGCGGCCAGCTCATAGGGGTTAAGGATCTCCACCGCTTCGAACCCGGCGGCGGCGGCGGCCGGAAACCGGTCGAGATAGGGCAGCTCTGCAAACAGCATCGAAATGTTGGCTGCGAATCTGGGCATGCGGGTCCTCCTGGCTTCACGGTGGTTTAGCTCGCGCGAATCCATGAGGCCAAGACACAGAAAAAGACGCATTGTCGCTTTCCCGCAAGGCAGCGGCCGCAAACCTTGGCTGCCGGCGGCAAAACCGGCAAGTTTTCGCTAAATTTTCGAGGGATAGCGGCCGGGCGTCAGGTCCGGTTTGCGCTCGGGCCTGCCGCTGGCGGCAGGCGGTTTACTCCGCGTCCAGCTCTGCCGAGGGGATCAGGGCAAAAAACTCCCCGTTGGACCAGACGCCGAACCAGCCGTCGTGGTGTTCGCCCAGCTCCGCCAGCCGGTAGAAGCTTTTACGGTCGATCAGCGCCTCAAGGCCTGCGCGGATCATGACATAGGGAGACGGCTCGCCGCTTTCGCCGTCGCGCTCCACCCGGATCGGGTGCTCCGGGCCCGCTGCGGCGGTGTCGCCGAGGCTGGTGGTGAAGGTGATCACCTGCTCGCGCCCCTGCCCCGCCGCGTCGAAATCCACCGCCACAAAGGGCGCGTCATCGACGGTGATGCCGACCTTTTCCACAGGCGTGACAAGGTAATACCTGCCGTCCTCCAGCTTGAGGATGGAGGCGAACAGCTTGACCAGTTCAAACCGGTTGAACGGGGTGCCGAGGTAATGCCAGCTGCCGTCGCGGGCGATGCGGATGTCCAGGTCGCCGCAAAACGGCGGATTCCACAGGTGCACGGGCGGCAATCCCTTCCCTTTTCCGGCCGCTTTGGCCGCCGCGGCGATGCCTTCGGCATCGGGGGTCACAGGTTTTTGTCCGCTCATTGCTTTTGCCATTTCCTGTCAGCACGATAGAGTAACAGCATACATCCGGGAAACGAGGAATGTCATGCCTGAAACGGACGATCTGCTGGCCGGTATCGAAGCGCTGGAAACCAAGCTGCAAGAGGCGCGCGCGTCGATCACCAAGCGCTTCATCGGACAGGAGCGGGTGGTGGACCTCACCCTCTCGGTGCTGCTGTGCGGCGGTCACGGGCTGCTGATCGGCCTGCCGGGGCTGGGCAAGACCCGGCTGGTGGAAACCCTGAGCACGGTGATGGGGCTGGACGGCAACCGGATCCAGTTCACCCCGGACCTGATGCCCGCCGATATTCTGGGCTCCGAGGTGCTGGACACCGCTGCCGACGGGCACCGGTCGTTCCGGTTTGTGCCGGGGCCGGTGTTCTGCCAGCTGTTGATGGCGGATGAGATCAACCGCGCCAGCCCGCGCACCCAGTCGGCGCTGTTGCAGGCGATGCAGGAGCGGGTGGTGACGGTGGCGGGCGAGGACCGCTCCCTGGGGGCGCCGTTCCATGTGCTGGCGACCCAGAACCCGATTGAGCAGGAAGGCACCTATCCGCTGCCGGAAGCGCAGCTGGACCGGTTCCTGCTGCAGATCGACGTGAATTACCCCGACCGCGCGACCGAGCGGGATATCCTGCTGGCCACCACCGGGGCGGAGGAAGCGGAGGCTTATCAGGTGTTTACTGCCGCCGAGCTGATCGAAGCCCAGGCCCTGCTGCGGCGGATGCCGGTGGGCGAATCGGTGGTGGAGATGATCCTGGACCTGGTGCGCGCCTTCCGCCCTGAGGAACCCGGCGTCTCTGAGCATGTGGCGCAGACCGTGGCCTGGGGGCCGGGTCCGCGGGCGGCGCAGGCGCTGATGCTGGCGGTGCGGGCGCGGGCGCTCTTGCAGGGGCGGCTGGCGCCCAATGCAGACGACGTGCTGGACATGGCGAAACCGGTGCTGAGCCACCGGATGCAGCTGAACTTTGCCGCGCGGGCACGGGGTGAAAGCCTGGCGGCGCTGATCGGGGAAACCGCGAGCGAACTGGCCCGGACCGGGGCCGCCGCGTGACCAGGCCCGCCGCCTCTCAGGCAGCAGCAGGACTGCGGCACCGGGCGGAGGCCGAGGCCAGCGCCCTGCCGCCCTTGCTGGTGCAGGCGCGGCATCTGGCGGGGTCCGTGCTGATGGGCGAGCATGGCCGCCGCCGGGCTGGTACAGGGGATGATTTCTGGCAGTACCGCCCGGCGCAGGCCGGCGACAGCCGCCGGATGATCGACCACCGGCGGTCGGCAATGGGCGATGTGCAATATGTGCGCGAGCGGGAATGGCATATCTCGCAGACGGTGCATCTGTGGGTGGATACTGGCGCCTCGATGCGGTTTGCCTCCTCGCCCAAGCTGCCGCAGAAGGTGGATCAGGCCCGGCTGCTGGGCCTGGCCGCCGCTGTTCTGATGGTGCAGGGCGGCGAGCGGGTCGGCCTGACCGGCGGCAGCCTGCCGCCCCGGCGCGGCAATGTGCAGATCCTGCGGCTGGCGGAAGCGCTGTCGGCGGATGATGCGCAAGATTACGCCCCGCCCGGCCACCGCGCGCTGATCCCGCATGCGCGGGCGCTGTTCATCTCTGACTTTCTGGGGCCGTATGAACCGGTGGAGCAGGCCCTGTCCAAGGCCGCCGCGCGCGGAGTGCGCGGCGTGCTGCTGCAGGTGCTGGACCCGGCGGAGGAGGCGTTTCCCTTTTCCGGGCGCACATTGTTTGAAAGCATGGGCGGCGGTGTCACACATGAAACACTGAAGGCCTCTGCCCTGCAGGAGCGCTATCTGGACCGGCTGGCGGAACGGCGGGACGCGCTGGAGCGGCTCTGCCGCGAGGCTGGCTGGCGGTTCGGGCAGCATCACACGGGCGACCCGGCGCAGGCGGCGCTGATGTGGCTTTACCACGCACTGGAGCGGACCGCGCCATGACCATAATTGCAGGCATCGGCTTTACCGCACCCTGGCTTTTGCTGGGGCTTTTGGCGCTGCCGGTGCTGTGGCTGCTGTTGCGGGCGATCCCGCCCGCGCCCAAGCGCCAGCCGTTCCCGGCGGTGACACTGCTGCTGGGCCTGAAGGATGACGAGAGCCTGTCGGACCGCACGCCCTGGTGGCTGTTGCTGCTGCGGCTGCTGGCGGTGGCGGCGGCGATAATCGGGCTGGCGGGGCCGGTGCTGAACCCCTCTACCGAAGACGCGGGCGGCAGCGGGCCGCTGCTGATTGTGATGGACGCCAGCTGGGGCGGCGCGGCGGGCTGGGAACAGACCAGCGCCCAGGCCGGGGTGCAGCTGGAGGAAGCGGGCCGGGCGGAACGCCCGGTGGCGGTCTTGCGCCTGAGCGCACCGGAGGTGTTGCAATTCCGCGCCGCCAGCGACTGGCAGCGGCAGCTGGCGGGGCTGGCGCCCCTGCCCTGGCAGCCGGGGCCGGAGCAGCTGGAGCAGGCTTTGGCGGCGATTGACGGGGCGGAGGGCGGATTTGACACCGTCTGGTTCAGCGACGGGCTGGAGTATCCGGGCCGCGAGGGGCTGATCGAGGCGCTGAGCCGGCGCGGCGGGATTGAGGTCTTTGAGCAGCCCTTGCCGGTGCTGGGCCTGCTGCCCGCGCGCTATACCGGCGGGGCGATTGAACTGACGGTCCAGCGCAGCCGCGCCGGACCCGCGCAGGAGGTTGCGGTGGTGGCGCAGGGCAAGGATCCCGGCGGCACCGAGCGCAGTCTGGCTGCGCTGCCGCTGCGGTTTGCGGATGGCGCCCGCGCGGCCTCGGCTGAGCTGTCGCTGCCCGCCGAACTGCGGGCGCGGCTGTCGCGGTTCGAAATCCGCGGCGAGACATCGGCGGGCGCGGTGGCGCTGACCGACGACAGCCTGCGGCGGCGCGAGGTGGCGCTGGTCTCCTCCGAAAGCGCGGATGAAGGCCTGGCGCTGCTGTCGCCGCTGCATTACCTGCGCCAGGCGCTGGCGCCCTCGGCCGAGCTGCTGGAGGGCGCGCTGCGGGATCTGCTGCCTGCGAACCCGGATGTGATCGTGCTGGCCGACGTGGCGCGGCTGGCGCCCGCGCAGGAAGAGGCGGTGATCGAATGGGTGGAAAACGGCGGCCTGCTGTTGCGCTTTGCCGGGCCGCGGCTGGCGGCCAGCGACACCGCGCGCAGCGGCGAGGAGCCCCTGATGCCGGTGCGCCTGCGCATTGGCGGGCGCAGCATCGGCGGCGCGATGAGCTGGGGCGAGCCGAAGACGCTGGCGCCGTTTGCCGAAGACTCGCCCTTTTACGGGCTGGAGGTGCCGCGGGAGGTGGCGATCAGCTCGCAAGTGGTGGCGCAGCCCGATCCGCAGCTGGCGGACCGCGTCATTGCGGAACTGGCCGACGGCACCCCGCTGGTCACCCGCAAGACGCTGGGCCAGGGCCAGGTGGTATTGTTTCACGTGACGGCGAATGCGGAGTGGAGCAGCCTGCCGCTGTCGGGCCTGTTCGTGGCAATGCTGGAGCGGCTGGCGGTGTCCTCCTCTGCCGCTGCGCCCAAGGCCGAGGATCTGGAAGGCACCACCTGGACCCCGGTGGAGGTGCTGGACGGGTTCGGCCGGCTGGAGGCGGCGGAAACGCTGCCGGGGGTCAAGGGGCCGGATCTGGTGGCGGCGCCCGCGGGGCCGGAACTGCGCCCCGGTGTCTACGACGGCGGGCGGCGGATGCTGGCACGCAACGTGCTGCGCCCCGAAGATGAGCTGCTGGCGGCGCGCTGGCCTGCCTCGGTGGAGGTTAGCGGCTATGACGCGCCGCAGGAGATGCCGCTGGGCGGGGCCTTGCTGACGCTGGCGCTGATGCTTTTGGCGCTGGATGTGCTGGGCACGCTCTTGGTGTCCGGTCTCTTGGGCCGGGCCCGCACCGCCGCGCTGGCGGCGGCGGTTGGGCTGGCGGCGCTGGCGGCGCCCCAGGATGCACGCGCGCAGGAGGGTCCGCCGCAGCAGCAGGCGCAGGCGGATTTCCGGGCGGCAGAGCTGGCCTCGGAACTGGTGCTGGCGCATGTTCTGACCGGCGACGCGGAGATCGACCGCCTCGCCGAGGCCGGCCTGCGCGGGCTGTCGGACACGCTGTTCTTCCGCACCTCGGTGGAGCCGGCCAACCCGGCAGGCGTCGACCTGGAGCGGGATGAGCTGGCGTTTTTCCCGCTGCTGTACTGGCCGGTCACGCGGGACCAGCCGCTGCCCTCCTCCGAGGCTTACTCGAAGCTGAACACCTATCTGCGGGCGGGCGGGATGATCCTGTTCGATACCCGCGACGCCGATCTCGCCTCTGCCGGCGCCAGCAGCCCGGCGGCGCGGCGGCTGCAGCAGATTGCGCTGCCGCTGGACATCCCGCCGCTGGAGGTGGTGCCGGAAGACCATGTGCTGACCCGCGCCTTCTACCTGCTGCAGGATTTCCCCGGCCGCCACAGCCGCGGCCCGGTCTGGGTCGAGGCCGCGTCGCCGGATGCGGAGCAGGCCGAGGGCATCCCCTTCCGCAATCTGAACGACGGGGTGACGCCGGTGGTGATCGGCGGCAACGACTGGGCCGCAGCCTGGGCGGTGGATGAAAACGGGCGGCCCTTGCTGCCGGTCGGGCGCGGCTATGCCGGCGAGCGGCAGCGGGAGCTGGCTTACCGGTTCGGCGTCAACCTGGTGATGCATGTGCTGACCGGCAATTACAAATCCGACCAGGTGCATGTGCCGGCGCTCCTGGACCGGCTGGGGCAATAGGGGTGGTTTCATGACACAGACGATCCTGTTTGACCCTCTGGTGCCCTGGCCCGTGATCTGGGCCGCGGGCGGCGTGACCCTGGCGGCGCTGCTGCTGGGGCTGTGGAACGGGCTGTCGGGCTGGGCCTTGCGGGCCTTGGCGGCACTGGTGCTGCTGGCCGCGCTGTCCGGGCCGGTGCATCAGAGCGAGGACCGCGCGCCGCTGGATGACATCGTGATCGTGGCGGAGGACCAGACCGCCAGCCAGCAGCTGCGCGGCCGGCCGGAGCAGATGGAGCGTGCCCGCAGCCAGCTGAGGGCAGCGCTGGAAAACCGGCCCGGCACCGATGTGCGCTGGGTCACCGTGCCGGATGGCGAGGGCGACGAGGGCACCCGGCTGATGGCGGCCATTGCGCAGGCGCTGGCGGACGAGCCGCGGGCGCGGGTCGCAGGCATCATCGCCCTGTCCGACGGCCAGGTGCATGACGCGGACCAGGCGGTCAGCCTGCCTGCGCCGATGCACCTGCTGCTGACCGGGCGCGAAGACGACTGGGACCGCCGCCTGATCGTCAAGAACGCCCCCGGCTTTGCCATCATCGGCGAGCCGGTCACGCTGACGCTCAGGATCGAGGATCAGGGCGCGGCGCCGGCTGAGGGCAGCTTTGCCGATCTGGACATCTCGGTCGGGGGCGATGAACCGCAGCGCTTTACCCTGCCCGTGGGCGTGGATTTCGAGCTGCCGATGGTGCTGCAGCACGGCGGGCGCAACGTGATCCAGTTCAGCGTGCCGGAAGAGCCGGGCGAGCTGACCGCGCGCAACAACGCCGCGCTGGTGCAGATCAACGGGGTGCGCGACCGGCTGAGGGTGCTGCTGGTGTCGGGCGAGCCGCACGCGGGCGGGCGCACCTGGCGCAACCTTCTGAAATCCGACAGCGCGGTGGACCTGGTGCATTTCACCATCCTGCGCCCGCCGGAAAAGCAGGACGGGGTGCCGGTGGAGGAGCTGTCGCTGATTGCCTTCCCCACCCGCGAGCTGTTCCTGGAGAAAATCGACGATTTCGACCTGATCATCTTTGACCGCTACAAGCGGCGCGGCATCCTGCCTGCGGTCTATCTGGACAACGTGGCCAATTACGCGATGGGCGGCGGCGCGGTGCTGGTGGCGGCCGGCCCGGATTTTGCCAGCGCCGACAGCATCTACCGCTCGCCGCTGTCGCTGATCCTGCCTGCCGAACCCTCGGCCCGGGTGCTGGAGGAGGCGTACCGGCCCGCGGTGACGGATCTGGGCAGGCAGCACCCGGTGACCTCGGGCCTGGAGGGGGCTGCGGACTGGGGCCGCTGGCTGCGCCAGATTGAGCTGAGGACGCCGGAAGGACATGTGCTGATGAGCGGCGCGGGGGAGCGTCCGTTGCTGGTGCTGAACCGGGTCGGCGAGGGCCGGGTCGCCTTGCTGGCCTCGGACCACGCCTGGCTGTGGAGCCGCGGGTACGAGGGCGGCGGGCCGCAGCTGGAGCTGCTGCGGCGGCTGGCGCATTGGATGATGAAGGAGCCGGAGCTGGAGGAAGAGGCGCTGTGGGCCGAGACCTCTGGCCAGCGGATGCGTATCCTGCGCCGCACGCTGGCCGGGCAGGCCGGGCCGGTCACGGTGACCAATCCGGATGGCTCCGCGGTGGAGCTGGATCTGCGCCAAACCGCGCCGGGCCAGTGGGAAACCCGCTATGAGGGGCCGGAGCCGGGTCTGTACCGGCTGCAGGAAGGTGAAGAGAGCACTGTGGTCGGGCTTGGCCCTGCCGCCCCCAAGGAGTTTGAGGAAACCATTGCCACAGGCTCCGTGCTGGCGCCGGTGCTGGAGCCTCTGCGCGGCGGCGTTCTGCGGCTGGAGGACGGGATGCCGTCCTTGCGCAGCGTGCGCGCCGGGCGCCCGGCCTCGGGGCGCGGCTGGATCGGGCTGACGCCGCGGGAGGCTTATGAGACGCTGTCGGTGTCCCAGGGGCCGCTGCTGCCGGCCTGGCTGGCGCTGGTGATGGCGGCGTTTTTTCTGGTGGCCGGCTGGCTGCGCGAGGGGCGGAGGTAGGCGGCTTTCGCACCCCGGGGCTCTCCCGCCCTTCGCAGGTTTTCTTGCGAATCCCGCGAACGTTGGGCCCGGCCCGGTTTCTGGAAAACAGCCCCGCCCCGGCTGATCCGCACCTTAGTCGATCCGCAGATTGACCCGGTCCGAGCGGCCTGCGCCATCCACAATCACCAGCGAGGAGAAGCCGGGGCCGGGGCTGGGGACGGAGAATTCGCGCCGGCGCTGGCCTGACAGCACCGGCCGGCCGTTCGCCAGCACCAGAAACGGCGCGGTGCCGCCGCGCAGTTTGAGCGTCAGGTCTGCGTCGTCCAGTGCCAGCCGGGCGCCTTCGGGCGGGAAAATCAGCTCCGGCGCACCGGCAGGCCGGGAGAAGGCGGCGTCGCGGGGGCGGAAGCGCTGCAGCGGCTGCGGCAGGTCTGCGGAGCTGACGATCAGCGTGGCGGGGGGCGGCGGCGGTAGAGGATCGAGCGCGGGCTTAAGCCGCCCGAAGGCCTCAAACAGTACCGGCGCGGCCAGATCGCCGCCGAAGATGCCGGGAACAGGTGTGCCGTCGGCGCGGCCCATCCAGACGCCGATCACGTGGCGCCCGTCCCAGCCGATCGCCCAGGCGTCGCGGTGGCCGTAGGAGGTGCCGGTCTTGTATGCGATCGTGCCTGCGCGCGCGCCAGCGGGCACCGGCAGGCCGCGCAGGATGTCGGCAACCTGCCAGGCGGCCTCGGGCGAGGTGAGGCGGCCTGCGGGTGCGGGCGCCTCACCCTGCAGCACGCGCAAGGCAGGCCCCTGCCCGCCTGCCGCCAGCCCGGCGTAGAGCTGCACCATATCCTGCAGGCTGATGCCGAGGCCCCCGAGCGACAGCGCCAGGCCCGGCGCGCCGCCGGGGAGTTCCGGTTTGGCGCCGCCTGCGCGCAAGGACGCCATCACCCGCGCCGGTCCCAGTTCCTGCGTCAGCTTCACCACGGGGATGTTGAGGGACAGCTGCAGCGCCTCGCGCAGCTTGATGTCGCCGCGGAATTCACCGTCGAAATTCTGCGGCGCGTAGCCTGCGAAGTTGACCGGGCCGTCGTGGATCAGGGTTTCCGGGTGCGCCAGGCCCTGGTCGAAGGCGAGGCCGTAGATCAGCGGTTTCAGGGTGGAGCCGGGGGAGCGGATCGCCTGGGTCATATCGACAAAGCCGCGCCGCTGCGCATCCGAATAACCGGGCGAGCCAACCAGCGCCAGCACTTCGCCGGTCTGGTGATCGGCGGCGATGAGGGCGGCGGAGAGGCGCGGGCCGGTGCTGCGGGCGGCCTCTGCCAGCAGCTGCTGCATCCGGGATTGCACCGCGCCGTCGAGGGTCAGGCGCAGCTGGCGTTTGCCGGGGTGCTGGTCGGTCACCCGGTCCGCCAGATGCGGGGCGAGGCGCGGGAAGGCGGCCATGCGGTGCGGCAGCGGGGTGCGGCGGGCGGCCTCGGCCTGTTCTGCGGTGACGATGCCTTGGCGCTGCATCCGGGCCAGCACGCGGTTGCGGGCCTCGCTGGCGGCGTCGGGGAAGCGGTCGGGGCGGCGGCGCCCGGGGGATTGCGGCAGGGCCACCAGCAGCGCGGCCTCTGCGGGCGTCAGGCGGTTCGGCTCCTTGCCGAACCAGCTGTAGGTTGCCGCGCGGATGCCCTCTGCCGCGCCGCCATAGGGGGCGTGGGTCAGGTAGAGGGTGAGGATCTGATCCTTGCTGAGCCGGCGTTCGAGCGCCAGCGCGACGCGCATCTGGCGCAGCTTGCCCGCCCAGCGGCCGGTGGTGCCGTCCTCCAAGAGGCGCGCGACCTGCATGGTGAGGGTGGAGCCGCCGGAGACCGCGCGCCCGTTCCGCAGCGCCTGGCCTGCGGCGCGGATCAGGGCGATGGGATCGACGCCGGCGTGGGAGCGGAAGCGCTTGTCCTCGTAGCGCAGGAGCATGTTCAGGAAATGCGGGTCGACGTCCTGGGGCTGGACGGCGAGGCGCCAGAGGCCGTCGCCCACGGGGTAGGCGCGCAGGAGCTTGCCGTTGCGGTCGAGGACCTCGGTGGAGGTTTCTGTCAGGGTGAGGGGGAGGTTCGTGTTCTCGATCCAAGTGTCGAAGCTGCGGTAGGCGGTGACCGTTACCGCAATCAGAAGCGCTAAGGCCAAAGCGCTCCGTTTC
>NZ_JBQKUH010000038.1:0-43681 GCF_054968485.1 Leisingera sp. G5_S3_59_S7 | reverse complement strand
ATTCAAACGCTGAAACCGGGTCAGTTTTGAACGCTCATTGACAGTTTACTGAAGGATTCTTTGGGAAAAAACGCCAGAACAGGTTGCCTAATCAACAGCCAATGCAGTTCGGTACTCTTCCGAGGTGATCCAGCTGCCGAGCCGGTCGAGAATTCCGTCAAGCGTTGCAAGCTCCTGGTCCGACAGAGGTTCAGTCAGAATTACCTCAAGACGGTCAGATAACTGGCGGGCGATGCGACGAATATTCTGCCCTTTGGGCGTTGTAGTCAGCAGAAACACCCGGGCATCTTCAAGAGAGTTCTCCCTTACAATCAGGCCGTCGCCCAACAGGGTTCGAATGATCCTCGACGTAAGGCTGCGCTCCAATCCCGTCGCCTTGGCTATCTCCGCAAATGTGGTGCCAGGTGTGTCGTCAATTAGCCTTAAAACCCGCAATTCCCGGATCCGGAAGCCCGTTTCGCGCAAGAATATCTCGTCATTGGCACCGATCGCTTCCTGCGCCACGAGCTCGAGCCGGTAGGTCAATCTTTCGTTTCTGAAGGCTTTTTTCATCTTCATCTGGATCCGTTATTTACTGAGCCACGGTGCAGGAAAGGTATCAAGCGATACCCTGATTTCACCAAGCAATAATCTTAAACTATAACCACTTTGCAAATTTAATCTCACATCGCAACCATCTTGCCTTGAGACATAATGGAGGCCCGTCGCATGTTCGCAGAGTGGTATAGCATCCAGAAGCCCATTTCTGAGAGCTGGCTGCACGATCTTCACAGCCATCCCGAAACTGGCTTCGAAGAAACCAAGACCGCTGCCTTCGTAGCCAGCCGTCTAACGGAATTCGGCTATGAAGTTGCCACTGGCCTCGGCGGCACTGGTGTCGTCGGAACCTTGCACGGTGCAGGCGCCAGTGATGCTGCACCGGGCCGCCGCATCGGCTTTCGCGCCGAACTGGATGCACTGCCGATGGCAGAAGAGGCGGACGTGCCTTACCGTTCAAAAGTGGAGGGGAGATTCCACGGCTGCGGCCATGACGGCCACACCGTCACCGCGCTCACTGCGGCGGCCTATCTGGCGCACAGCCCAGATTTCGACGGCACCGTGCATTTCATCTTCCAGCCTGCCGAGGAATTGCTTACCGGTGCCCGCGCAATGCTGGCCGACGGCCTGTTCGAGCGTTTTCCCTGCGACGAGATCTACGCCCTGCACAACCTGCCCGGCCTGCCGGCGGGCAAAGTCAGCATACCATCAGCTGCAGCAATGGCCTCAGCTGACAACATCGACGTCACCATTCGCGCCAATGGTGCCCACGGTTCGATGCCGCATACTGGCGAGGACGCCATCGCGGCGGCCTCTGCCTTCATCGGTTTGGTACAGCAAACGTCGACCCGGGTCATCGATGCGCGGGAAGCCGGTGTGATCTCCTTTGGCGTTCTCACGGGGGGCACGGCTCGCAATGTGTTGCCTGCTGAGGTCTCCATCGAAGGAACAATGCGCACCAACGCGCCCGAGGTACGCGACAGGCTGGCCACCTTGCTTCAGGAAGCCGCCACTGCGGCCGAGCACCTCTACGGCGTCGCGGTAGAGCTTCAGGTCACCAAAGTTGCTCCTGTGACTTTCAACAATAGTGACGCCGTCGCCGCAGTGACGGCCTCGGCCAAACGGGTCGCCGGTGCAGACAAAGTTATTGCAGATGCCCGAAATCTGATGGCCTCCGAGGATTTCTCGGAATTTCTGAACCGGGTGCCGGGCAGCTACTTCTTCATCGGACAGGACGGCCGTGCACCGCACCACCCCGAATTCGTCTTCGACCCGGCGGTCATTCCGCTGGGTGCTGCGATTTTTGCCGACCTGGCCAAATGCCGGACCCGCAAGCCTGAATAACCACGATCATACATCCAAGGGAGGAAACAGATGATCAACCCTGCCATCAAACTGCTCAAGGGCGCCGCGGCGGCTGCCGTAATTCTGACCGCTACGGTTCAAGCCGCCAGCGCGGAAAACTTGACGATGTCGTCCTGGGTGCCGCCGACCCATTTCGTGCATACCGACTTTCTCGTGCCCTTTACCGAAAAAGTAGCTGAGGTCACAGAAGGCCGTGTCACCGTGACCATCCTGCCCGCGCCGCTGGCCAGCCCGCCGCAGCACTGGGAGCTGGCTCGCAATGGCGTCGCCGACATCACTTGGGGTAATTTCACTTACGAGCCGGAGCGTTTCGTACCGCTGTGGTTCGCGGAATTCCCCAACGCCGGCACCAACGCCGAGGCACAAAGCCGGGCGCTTTGGCAAACCTACGAGAAGTTTCTGGCCGGCAATCCTGCTTTTGACGGGGTCAAGATGCTGGCCGTAGGCATGTTTGGAGGCGGCCAACTGCACCACGGCAGCGCCGCTGTGACCACACCCGAGGATGTGAGCGGCCAGAAGTTCCGCATGGGAGGCCCGATCCAGGAGCAGCTGCTGACCAAACTGGGGGCGGTTCCGGTCGCGGCGCCCGCCACCAAAGCCTACGAAATGCTGGAAAGCGGAGTCATCGATGGCTCGCTGCACACCATGGAATCCGTGGTCAACTTCAGGCTCGAGGACAGCCTCAAGCATCACACAATTTTCCCCAACGGTTTTTATGACGCGACCTTCTTCGTGATCATGAACGGCGCCAAATGGGACCGGCTCAGCGATGCCGACAAAGCGGCGATCGAAGCCGTCACCGGTGAGGCCCTGTCGGCGGCATGGGGCAAGAACTTCGATCTCCAAAACCCAGCTGCATCGGAGAAGCTGGCTGCTGAAGGTCACGAAATTGCCGAAGCCGCACCCGAGCTGATTACCGCGGTGAACAATATCTACGACGAGATGGTGTCGGAGTGGACCGAGAAGGCAAAGGCTGCCGGCGTGGAAGACCCGGCTGCGATGCTTGGCTTCTACAGAGAGACCTACACCGAATTGGCTGCGGAATAACCCTCTCCGGGCAAACCACTCGGGGACGGTGCGGCCGTCCCCCTTTCTGCAATAGGAGGCCGCAGGATGCGCTCTTTGGCTTTGAAAATCCGCCGGACAGTAGAAACGGCAATGGCACTGTTTCTGCTGGCCATGGTGGCTCTCACCTTCACCGATGTGATCGGACGCCGCCTGTTCGGCGAACCGGTTTACGGCGCAAATGACATTACCGAACACCTGATGGCGCTGACAGTCTTTGCCGGCTTGCCTTTGGTGACCGCCGCGGGGGCGCACCTGACAATCGATCTTCTCGACAAACTGCTGGACCGCCCCGGGTTGGCATGGTGGCGCGTGCTGACCGGGCTTCTGGTGGCAGCTGTGCTCGGCATGATGGCCTGGTTGTTCGTCAAGCACGGCCTCAATGCCTCGAGCATTTCTGAGGTCAGTCAAGCGCTTCGCGTGCCGCGCGCACCGCTCTATTTCTTCATGGCACTGAGCTGCGCGCTGTCTGCAGTGGCCGCCTTTGCCGTGGTCCTCGGCAGGCCGCTGGCCGACGCCGAAAACACCCATAAGGAGGAAGTGTTATGATTGCCGGTTCTCTGTCCATGGCTGCGGCCATCCTGCTTGCCTTCCTCAGGATCCCGCTGGCCTTTTCGCTGCTCGCTGTTTCGGTCATAGGTATCGGGCTGGCGATTAACTGGAACATTGCGCTGCAGCTGGTGCCGCTGACGATCTCGGACGCAGTGCTGTCCTATGACCTTGCCGTAGTGCCTATGTTCATCCTGATGGGCAATGTCATCTCCAAAACCGGCATCGCCCACGATCTGTTCCGCGCCGCATATGCCTTTGTGGGCAACGTGCGCGGCGGGCTGGCGCTTTCCGCCATGGCCGCCTGCTCCGGCTTCTCCGCCGTCTGCGGCTCCAGCTATGCCACCGCCGCCACCATGGCCAAGGTGTCCTATCCCAGCATGAAAAAATACGGCTACTCCGACGAGCTGGCGGCCGGCACCATTGCCGCCGGCGGCACACTCGGCATCCTGATCCCGCCCTCGATCATCATGGTGGTCTACGGAATTCTGACCCAGACCAACATCGGCGACTTGTTTATTGCCGGAGTGGTGCCGGGGCTGATCGGTCTGGCCGCCTACATGGTGGCAATCCGCATCATTGCGGCCCTTGACCCAAGCCATGCCCCGCGCGGGGAAAGCACCCCCTGGCCGGAAAAGCTCCTGGCGCTGTCCGGCGTCTGGCCTTTCCTGCTGTTGTTCGGGCTGATCATCGGCGGGCTTTATGCCAAGCTGTTCACCCCCACTGAGGCCGCTGGCATGGGAGCTGGTCTTGCCATCCTGATCGCGGCCTTTCACGGGCGGCTCGGCTGGAGCGTGCTGCGCACCATCATCATCGATACCGCCTATACCTCGGTATCGCTTTACACTGTGCTTTTCGGCGCACTGATGCTGTCCAAGCTGCTCACTCTGTCCGGGCTTGCCGCGGGTGTTTTGGGGCTGGTCGAGTCGACCGGGCTCGAAGGCCTCGCGCTGATCTTCGTCATCATGGCGGTGTTCCTTGTTCTGGGCTGCGTGATGGATTCTATGGCCATCATTCTGATCTTCGTGCCCCTGTTCGCACCGGTGGTGGTTTCCCAAGGCTTTGACCTGGTCTGGTTCGGCATCATTGTGATCGTGGTGACCGAAATCGCCCTTGTCACGCCACCCGTCGGTATGAACGTCTTTGTTCTCAAGGCCGTGCTGCCAGAAGTCCCGGTGGTAAAGATCTTCAGAGGGCTGGTGCCGTTCATCATCGCCGATGTAGCCAGGCTGGCTCTGCTGATCGCCTTCCCTGCCCTGACGCTTTGGCTGGGAAGTACGGTAGGGTGAACTCCGAGACCCGTTCAGGTTCTCCTTGCCTGAACGGGACTTTTACTGTGGAAACTGCCGCAGGCCGGCCGCCAGCTTTGCAGCAATGTCAGCTCGAGGCACCAAGGTCTCTGCACAGCGAGAACAGCCCCGCACGCGAATTGATCCCCAGCTTGCCATAGGCGCGCTTACGGTAGGTGATCACGGTATTGGGCGCGACCTCCAGAGCCGCTGCGATCACCTCCGCCTTCTGCCCCGCCAGAATACCCAGGCAGACCGCCCGCTCCCGCTCACTCAACGCGTCCAGAGCCGGTGGAGTGGCGCTGCCGGCGGTACTTTCGAAATGCATCAGCGCCAACCGGCCTGCAATTCGTGCTAAATCCGCGTCGCAGTCCGGCTGTGCCCCGCCCGTCTGGTACAGGCTTACGAACAGCCTCAGCCGCACTCCGGCGGCCAGCACAGTGGTCTTGGCCCGCAGCCCCGGCGTGTCAAAGAATATCCGCCGGTAGTCGCTGCCCATCGTTTCAGCAATCGTCTCCAGCCGCCTCAGCCGGACTGTGCCTGGCTGCGCCTGCACCAGTTCAGGCAAAAGCGGATCCTGCAGATACCAGCCATCCAGATATTGCGCTGACAGTTCCTCGGCTAGCGCTGCACTTCGGTAATGGCGCGAGAACAGGCAGCGCGCATTCCCTTCAGTGATCGCAAATACCATGACCTGATCGGCCCCCAACGTTTCCATGAACTCTGAAAACGCCGGCGCAAAGCCGCCGCTGCCCAGCAGCGCAAGACAAGTATCGATATGCCGGATACAGGATGCCATCGCCACAAGCTATCATGTCCCCCCTCAAGGAGGACAGACAGGACACCTGCCGGGCAGCTATGTTTTTCCCAATCAAGGAGGAACTTACCTATGAGACCGGCAGGCCGCGGCGACACCGACTCGCTCTACTTCACGTACCCGCATTTTGATCCGCCGGAATACCGCAGCAATCTATCAGATGATGTTCCGGTCGCAATCGTGGGCGCCGGTCCTGTGGGCATGACAGCAGCACTCGCCCTGGCCCGCCACGGCGTGCCATCGGTGCTGTTTGACGCTAAGTCCACCTTCAACGACGGAAGCCGCGCCATCTGTGTCGCCCGCCACAGTTTTCGCATCTTCGAGCGCATCGGCGCAGTAACGCCCTTCCTGGAAAAAGCGCTGCCCTGGACCACAGGGCGCAGTTTCTACCGCGGCCGCCAGATCCTCGAGTTCGCAATGCCTGACAGCCGGGCCGAGAAGTACCGGCCGATGTACAACATCCAGCAGCAGTACATCGAGCAGTATCTTTGGGACGCCATCGCCCGCGAGCCGCTGATCGAAACCCGCTGGCAAAGCCGGATCACCGGGGCCAGTGATACCCGCGATGGCGTCACCCTAACGGTCGAAGACCCGCACGGCATCTATACGCTCAACGCGGCTTGGGTGCTGGCCGCGGACGGCGCCCGCAGTGCCATCCGCAAACTGCGCGGCCTTCGCCTGAAAGGTGAGAACTACGAGGGCCGCTATGTCATCGCCGATGTGCAGATGAAGCACGGTTACCCAACCATCCGCCGGGCACTGTTTGACCCTGACTGCCGCCGCGGCGGTACAGTCCTGGTACACAAGCAGCCAGATGATATCTGGCGCATCGACTACCAGCTTCACGATGGCGAGGATGAGAAGAAAGCCATCCGCGAGGAGACTGTGCGCGCCTCGGTCAGCGCAGTGCTGCGGGAGATTGGCCATGACGGCGACTGGGAGCTGGAATGGTGGAGCGTCTATTCCGCCAACACGCTGGCGCTGGATGACTACCGGGACGGACGCGTGTTCTTCGTCGGCGACAGCGCCCATATCGTGCCGATCTTCGGCGTGCGCGGCCTGAACAACGGCTTGGCCGACGCCTATGACATCGCATGGAAACTGGCCTGGGTGCTGCAAGGAAAAGCCGGGACAGCGCTTTTGGACAGCTACACGCCGGAACGCCGCGGCGCGACGCTGGATGTCTTCGCCAATGCATCCAAGTCGGCCCGATTCATGACCCCGCCCAGCCCCGGCTGGCAGTTGATGCGAGACACGGCGCTAAACCTCGCGCTAAGCCATCCGTTCGCAGGCGGGCTGGCCAACCCCCGGCAGATGACTCCCTACAGTTATGCCGCCAGCCCTGCCGTCTGGGCCGACGATACGGGCTTCGAAGGTGGCCCGCAGCCTGGCACGGTGTTGCCCGACGCCCGCACTTCAGACGGGTTTCTCTCCGGCCTTCTGGGCCCCGGCTTCAGTCTCGTCACCTTCGGGGAGGCGTTGGCCGAAACTGCTGCTGAGCTGGGCCTGACACATATCGTATTGCCACCGGGTTCCGACGCCGCGCGGTTGCTTTCTGCCTCTCCGGACAGCGCCTATCTCATCCGGCCCGACACCCATATTGCCGCCCGCTGGTGCCAAGCCACACCTGGAGCGCTGCGGCAGGCTTTCGCCCGCGCCACAGCAGGAGAAATCAAATGACACCGGAAGACCTCGAATCCGTTTTTGAAACCCTGGCCCGTGCGCTGGACGCCGCAGGAGAGGAACAGCACGCTGCACTGCTGGCGAAACTGGTTCTGCTGTTGTCCCGCGATTTGGATGACCCCGGCCTGGTCTGCCGGCGCATCATGGAAGCGGGCAAGAACCTTGCCGCTTAGCGCTGCCACCTTCAGTCCGGTGCGGTGCCCCCGCAGGCTGGCTTCGTCGCGCAGCCGGCGGGCATACTGGAATTTGCGAAATCAACGGGGACTCTGATCTTAACCGCATCACCTCTCGGCCCGGTTTCTACGCTGGGGAAGAGCAACCAGTAATAACAGCATGAATGCGCTGGCCAACCGGAATGGTATGTATACATACCTTACTTGAGGGGGGCGCTGAATAGTACAATCAGTAATAACCGTTCAGAAAGCGGTGAAGCGGAGAGTTGGCCATGCAGTACTACGTTGACGGGTTCAAACCTGGTGATCCCGATATCAAACCATCAGCACCAGGCCTTGGTCGTGCCACCTCGAACGCAAACGATATCCCGCAAAAGGTCGATGTACTGATTGCCGGGTGCGGACCCGCAGGGCTGTGCCTCGCGGCACAGTTGGCGGGTTTTCCGGAAATTTCGACCATGATTGTCGAACCAAAACACGGGCCTATGGAAAAAGGGCAAGCCGATGGCGTCAGCGTCCGCTCGATGGAAATGTTTCAGGCCTTTGGCTTTGCGGAAAAGGTAAAGCGCGAAGCCTACTGGGTGAACCAGACGGCGTTCTGGAAGCCCTCCCCCGCCGATCCGAGCCATATCCACCGCGTAGGGATCGCTCAGGACGTGGCCGATGATCAGTCAGAGATGCCGCATACAATCGTGAACCAGGCGAGGATACACCAGTTGTTCCTCGACGTGATGAAGAACGCCCCAACACGTTTGGAACCCCATTACGGGCTGCGCGTCAATGACCTGGCGATTGACAGCGGCAGCGACGATCACCCCGTTACTGTTACCTTGGAACACGTAGCCGAAGATGGCAGCGCAGGTGACACTGTTACAGTGCGCGCGAATTATGTGGTCGGTTGCGACGGCGCGCGCAGCACAGTGCGCAAATCAATCGGTGGCAAGTTACACGGCGATGCGGCGCATCAGGCCTGGGGGGTTATGGATATTCTGGCGAATTCAGATTTCCCGGATCTGCGCAGGAAGTGCCTGATCCAGTCAGCGAAGGAAGGCAATATCCTGATCATCCCGCGCGAAGGCGGCTATCTATTCCGGATGTATGTCGAACTCGACAAGCTCAATCCGGATGAACGGGTGTCGAACCGCAACCTGACAGCCGGCGATATTATCGCTGCGGCGAACCGGATCATGGCCCCCTACTCCATCGACGTCAAAGAGGTGGTCTGGTGGTCGGTCTACGAGATCGGCCACAGGCTGACCGACAAGTTCGATGATGTCCCCGCGGATGAGATTGCCCACCGGACACCCCGCGTTTTCACCGCCGGGGATGCCTGCCACACCCACAGCCCCAAGGCGGGGCAAGGTATGAATGTTTCCATGGGCGACACCTTCAACCTCGGTTGGAAACTTGCCCATGTTCTGACCGGCCGGTCAGACCCGGGCCTGCTGCATAGTTACTCGGCCGAACGTCAGCTGGAAGCCAAGCGGTTAGTTGAGACCGATCACAAGTGGGCGCGCATTATGAGCGCTCCGCCGGGCGAATCCGAACTTGATGGCAGCGAAATGCCCCGGTTTCAAAAGCAGTTCATCGAGAACCTGGAATTTACCGGCGGGCTTGCCGTTCACTACGAACCTTCAAGGATTATCGCCGCGTCGGCGCACCAGTCGCTTGCCACGGGCCAAATCGCGGGCAAGCGCTTCCATTCGGCGCCGGTTCTAAGGCTATCCGATGCGAAGCCCATGCAGCTGGGCCATGTTGCCGAAGCGGACGGGCGCTGGCGCATCTACGCCTTCGCAGGACAAGATGACGATGGAACCGAAGGCGGTGCGATTCATAACCTGTGCGCCTATCTGGAAAATGACCCTTCGTCACCGATCCGGCGGTATACCCGTGCAGCTGAAGATATCGATGCCCTGATCGACCTGCGCACCATCTTCCAGCAGGATTTCAAGGCGCTGAACTTTGAGGACATGCCGGGCCTGCTTCGGCCTGGAAAGGGCCGCTACGGGCTGCGCGACTTCGAGAAGATTTTCTGCGTCGATCACAAGCGGGGTGACGACATCTACGCGATGCGCGGCATTGACTGCAAACAGGGCTGCATGATCGTCGTCCGGCCGGACCAATACGTGGCGCACATCCTGCCGCTTGACGGCTTCGCTGCACTTTCAACCTTCTTCGACGGCGTCTTCAAACCGCAAGATGAACAATAAAGGGGCCGCCGCCGCCCACCGCGCCGCGCTTTTTCAAATGCAGCGCAGGCACCTTGGTGCCAGCTCCGACTCTGCGCCCGGCAACATGCACGCGCGCCCAAGCGGCGCCTTCCAGAGTGATTCGCCATGACCGATGTCCTGCTCCTAATGCTGCCGATCTTCACGATGATCGGGATCGGCAGCCTCTTCGTGTCCCGCAGATGGTTTCCCGCAGACGGCCTGCCGGTTCTGAACCGGTTCGTGATGAATGCCTGCATTCCAGTGCTGCTGTTTTCCGCCATCGCAAACGGCGAAACGCTGGCGGATTTCTCCTGGCTCAACGCATTCGTCTTTGGCGCCGCATCGCTAGTGTCGAGCGCGGTTCTGTGGGCCGTCCTGCGCTTTGCCCTGCACGAACCGGCCCCGCAGCGCATTATCCTGGCGCTCGGCGGGGCGGCCGCCAACACCATTTTTCTCGGCTTCCCGATTGCCTCGGCCTTCATACCCGGCAGCGCGGCCAAGGTCTTTTCCTGGGTCGTGTTCGCCGAAGTTGCGATCATCATCCCGGTCGTGACTACACTGGCGCTGCTGGCCGAGAACACATCCGGTCAGAACGCCTTTGGCGCCGCTTTGAAAGCACTGGCGCACAGCCCAGTCGTCTTGGGCCTGGCCGCCGGTTTCGCCTTCCTCGCGACCGGCCTCACCCTTCCGGAATGGTTGGACCGTGTGGTCACGTCAATCGTCGCCGCCGCACCGTTCATCGCGCTGTTCGTGATCGGGGGCAGTATCCTGCAATTCCGGGTGTCGCGCAGCGGACCGCGTGTCGCGGCCGTCACCGCGGCCAAGCTGATCATCCACCCGTTTGTGGTCGGCGGTGCCTTCTGCGCTGTATTCGGCTGGCAGGACCCGGTGGCGCGGGACGCGGTCCTGTTTTCATGCATGCCGCTGTTTCTATCCTATGCGGTGTTCTGCGGCCGCCACTCAGTCGGTGAAACCGGCGCGTCGGCCATTGTTCTGTCAACGCTTTTCGGGGCCGTCACGGTGCCCGTCATCCTTGCCCAGCTGTACTGAAACCGCAAGCAAAGGGGCCGCTCACGCCGCCAGCCGGTCCATCATCCAGCGGCCAAACCGCGTCAGGAAATGAAACACGATGCCCGCCACGACTCCCCAGAATGCCGCGCCGATCCCGAAGAGCGACACGCCGGATGCGGTGAAAATGAAGGTGAGCAGCCCAGCCTGGGCATCTTCGGACGCCATCATTGCGGCGGTAAATTTCAGGATCGGTTGCAGCAGCGCCAACCCCGCCAGCAGTGCGATGACGGAGGATGGCAGCATGATCAGGATGTCGACGATGCTCCCGGCAAAGAGCCCGCCGAGGCAGAAGAACAATCCGCAGGCAACACCCGCAATGTAGCGGCGCTCCGGGTTTTCGTGACTGTCTGGCCCTGCGCAGAAAGCTGCCGTGATTGACGCAAGCGCGGTGCTGATTCCACCGAACACCGCGGCGCCCGCGGAGGCAAGTCCTCCAAAGATCATGATCGGATTGGCCGAGACCGCGTAGCCGTTGGCCCTCAGAACCGCCATTCCTGGCAGAAATTGCCCGCTGAGAGTCGTTATTAGCAACGGCACTGCAAGACTGAGCATCGCAGACGTCGAGAATTGTGGCACTATTGCTTGCGGCTGCGCCATCGACAAGCTCACCGATGTGATCGATGTTTCATAAGCGATGGAGGTGAGCATAAGAGCCAGCCCCAGCAAGGCGAGCACGGCATAGCGCGGCACGGTGGCGGTGCAAATTGCGAAGGCTGCGATGAGAACGGAGACCACCACCGGATCTGTGGCCAGCCCGCCTGCAGCCTTGAGGCCGAAACCGAACAGGATACCCGCCATCATGCCGTTTGTTACGGCGGGAGGAAGAACTTTCACGAGCCGATCGAACAGGCCGGAAATACCGATGAGGATCAAAGCCGCCGCGACGGCAATGTAGGCCCCCGCCATCTCAGCAGCAGGCAGAGTAGGACCGAACCCGATCAGAAGCACGGTTCCAGGCGCGGACCAGGCCATAGCGACAGGGGCACGGAACCACAGGCTGAGGACGATGCTCGACAGGCCTGCCGCGATCGAGATTGCGAAGACCCAAGATGTGAATGCTGACCGGGAAATTTCCATGGCCTCGGCAGCACTGAGATAGATCAGCAGAGGACCGGAATAAGATACAAGGACTGCAAGGAAACCGGCCCCGACAGCGGAGCCGGAAATGTCCCCCAGGCGCAGTCGCTGGTATCCAGCCGTATCAGACAATTGTGGCCACCGCAGTATTTTCGGTCTCACCCCGGTTCATGCTGTCGGTGGGCAGGCGAAGCCCGAGGATGCGCCGCGCTTCCTGCCAGGTCGCGACGGGGCGGTTGTTCTTTGCGCAAATTTCCGCGGTTCGTCGAACCAGAGCGGCATTGGAGGGGGCCAGCGTGTTCCGGTCGAGGCGGACATTGTCCTCAAGCCCTGTACGCGCGTGCCCGCCCGCAGCAATCGCCCATTCATTCAGCGTGAGCTGATTGGCCCCGATGCCGGCCGCGCACCATGGCGCATCGTCACCGAAAAGACGGTGAACGGTGCGGATGTAGTAGTCAAACACATCCCGATCGACCGGCATGGCGTTCTTCACCCCCATCACGAACTGAATGTAGGGTGTGCCCGCAAGCTGGCCTTCATCGGCCATCTGTCTGGCTTTCAGGATGTGACTAAGATCGAACGCTTCGATCTCTGGCTTGACGTCGTAGGCCAGCATTTCCGAAGCCAGCCAGGCCACCAGATCCGGCGGATTCTCGTAGACACGGGTTGGGAAATTGTTCGACCCGACCGAAAGCGACGCCATGTCAGGCCGCAAGGGCAGCATCCCGCCGCGTGTCTTGCCCGCACCCGACCGCCCGCCGGTCGAGAACTGGATGATCATGCCCGGGCAGTGTTTCTCGATACCTTCCTTCAGGGCCGCGAATTTCTCAGGGTCCGATGAGGGCGTCTCATCCTCATTGCGCACATGCGCATGAACGATGGTGGCACCCGCCTCAAAGGCTTCGTGGGTCGATTCCACCTGCTCCGATACGATGATTGGAACAGCCGGATTGTTGGCTTTGGTCGGCAGGCTGCCGGTAATCGCCACGCAGATGATGCAGGGGTTTGTCATTGTTTTGTTCCGGTTTTGCCGCGTCACGGGAAATGCGGCACGTCAGGTTTGGATCCGTTCAGGAGCGTGCCTTGCGCGATGCGGAGGCCTTGCCGGCCTGCCTCATACTCTCGATGGCGGCGCGTTCTTCGTCGGTGAAGAACATCCATGCGGCCTCTGCCTTTTTGTGCTTCTTGCATCCTGGACAGGGGTTGTCGGCATTCTTGCACATGGCTCCTCCTCCCGTGCTGATTTGAGTGTCAGGCCGCCTTCGCAGCTGGTTTGGGCATTTTCCCAAGAGCTTCGACGAAGAAGGGACGGAACCCGTCCGGGTGTTCGCTCATCGGGAAATGTCCGAGCTTGTCCATCACAGCGAGCGTCGCGCCAGGGATCGCCTTGGCTGTCCGCTCGGCATCCTCGGGTGTGCATGTCAGGTCGTAAGCCCCGACGATGATGTGAACAGGGGTATTTGCCGTAGCGATCGTCGGCAAACGCGGGATCAGGCTGTCGTCCTTTGTGTAAAAACTCAGATCGCCACGGAAAACGCCGGGACCACTTTGCATGAACATCCACAATGTGTTCCAGCGCTCGGCATTTGGCGCGAAGGGGGAAATGTTGGCCGAAACAAGCGCTGCGCCCATCTCGCCGCCATGGGCATCCGGGCGGTGGAACCAGTCGATATCATACCAGGCGGGCTGGAAATCAGAGGCTTCTATTGCGATAAAACCGCTGAATTTCTCGGGATGCAAAGCCGCGAGTTGCAGCGCGATGCGCCCGCCCATAGAGCAGCCAGCCAGAACCGGGCATTCCAGCCCAAGACCGTCGATGACCGCGAGAACGGTCTCGATATAGGCTTCGGTGGTCAGCAGGTATTCCTGGGTCTCAAAGCCTTCAGGCGGCAGCGATTTTCCGTGCCATGGCATGTCAAAAGCGATCAGGCGGTTCGAAGCGGTGATCTCTGTGTCGTTCATCAGATGACGCCACTGGCGGGTATCAGCCCCGGCGGTGTGCAGACAGATGACCGGACGGCCCTGCCCTGCTTCCTCGAAATAGATCCGGCGGGGCGCGCCGCCCACGGTGACGGTGACATAGCGGCCGGTGATCGGTTCGATACTCATGCGGCCAGCTCCTTTTTTGCGCGTGCCAGCGTCAGCACTTCCTTGAAGAAGCGCAGGTTTTTGACGAGGCTCAGGATGTCGCCATCAATCCGGCCCCGGCCGATCTTCACCAGCCCGAAAATGTCGTGAAACCCCGGCTCGGGACGGGCCTGCCAGAACTTTTCCAGTGCTTCGGCATCTGTGCGCAGGGCAAATCGCCAGGGTGTCTTGCGGCTCGGACCTTCTACGACGGACACGATGAGCCCTTTATCGAAAGACAGGTAGTACTCGCTGCCGTCGATCTCGATCAGCACCGTTTCGGAAAACAGACAGCCGAGGCGCAGCAAGTGCGGCGTCGCCTCAAGGCTTTGCTGAATATGCTTGAAGGTATCGATCACCTCAGCCTCCCATGCGATAATTTACTGAAGCGTTGGTGCCACGAGCCAATACAGTGAAGCCATACCATCCCGGGTATGAGGCAATACTCTCAGGCCGGGCGCATCTTGAATGCCCTTATAACTGCTTGATTTAAAGGACACTCCGAGGGCTACAGCCGTTTGCGGTATTGCCCGATACCGCCCCAGGCATTGGGATGAGGAGCGATTGGGGGGAAGTTCGATCGCAGACGAGGGACGGTGGAGCGTCCTGTTTTCGAACCCCCAGACAGCCAGGAGGAGGAATTATCCATGGGCATCGTCAACCAAGAAAACATTACGGAGGTTGTGATCGGCAGCCTCGGCCAGCACGGCGATATCACCGACCGTGAACGCGAGATCGCGACAGGTATCATCAAGCACATGCATGCTTTCATCAAAGACGTGAAACTTCAGCATCACGAATTTCTGGCCGCCTGTGATTACCTTGCCCGCGCTGGACAGCTTTGCAACGACAATCGCCAGGAATTCATCCTGCTGGCCGATATCCTGGGCATCGAAGTCCTGGTCGACATGATGACCAACCCGGTCGAAGGCAACGAGAGTGAATCGACCGTGCTCGGACCGTTCTACCGCGAAAACCCGCCAGTCCTGCCCAAGGGCGCTTCGACCATTCAAAAGCACTTCGACAACGAAGAAACAGCCTACTACGAAGGTTACATCCGCGACGAGAACGGCAACGGCATTCCTGGTGTGACGCTCGATGTCTGGGAGGATGCACCGAACGGCATCTACGAGAACCTCGATCCTGACCAGCCCGAATACAACCTCCGCGGCCGGTTCGAAACTGACGATAACGGGCACTACGCCTTTGTTGCCGTCCGGCCTGTCCCCTACCCGATCCCCGACGACGAGACCGCAGGGGAACTGCTGCGCTTTATGGGCCACCACCCGAACCGCCCTGGCCACATGCATTTCATTATCTCCAAAGACGGTTACCGCCCGTTGATTAGCCAGATCTACGATGCCGACAGCGAATGGCTGGAGAACGACAGCGTGTTTGCCGTCAAAGAAAGCTTGATCGGCAAGTTCAAGCCGGCCCCCAAGGAACTGGGCACTGATCTGCACTTCGAGTTCGACTTTGTGCTTAAGACCGGTGCCGCCGAGCAGGCCGTAGCCGCCGAGTAAACCACTTCACCTCCCACCAAACTGACCCCCGATTTTCGGGGGTCTTTTTTCACTTGGAAGGATCGCCTAACGTGAAGACTTGGGGGAGTGCCTGAAAATGAACTTCAAACAGCTGTCCTATTTCATTGCGGTGGCAGAGGAATTGCATTTTGGGCGGGCAGCTGAGCGTCTCGACATGGCGCAACCACCACTCAGCCGCCAGATCAAGCAGTTGGAAGAAGAGCTTGGTGCGATCCTATTCAATCGCGGCCGCAGCGCGATAACGATGACCCAAGCAGGGGAAAGACTGCTTGAGCGCGGGAAATCAATCTTGGCCCAGATTGAAGATACCCAGCTGGAAGTGCGCCGCTTGGGCCAGGGAGCCGAGGGACGTCTGCGCATCGGCTTCGTTGGATCTGCAACCTTTGGCATTCTTCCGAACATCATTCGGTCATACCGGGCAAATTACCCGGAAGTGAACCTTAGCCTTATCCCCATGAACAATGCCGATCTGCATAGGGCTTTGGTATCGCGTGAACTCGACGCGGTTTTCGCCCGCCCAACGCTTAAGGATCCTGAGTTCCTTTCGAAACACCTGGTCGAAGAACGGCTAATCCTGGCCCTACCCGATATCGTGGACACGGGGGCACGCTCGGTCGCGAAGCTTGAGCGTCTGAAAACGCATCATCTGATCCTCTATCCCGAGAAACCCCGCCCGAGCTATGCGGACATGGTTCTAAAAGCTATCGAAGACGCCGGTTTCGAAGCGCCGCTACGCATCTGGTGCATGGATCTGCAAACCGCACTCGGCCTGGTTGCCGTCGGCGAGGGCGTTTGCATCGTGCCGGAGTCAGTTGCAAACGCCCCGCGGAAGGGCATGAAATTCCTCAGGATCGAACCCGAGTTCGCGCGCACCGAACTGTCTGTCAACTACCGGCTGGACGAGCAAGGCCTGCATGTGAAGAACTTCGTCAACATCGCGCAAAAGGTGGCCCGCAAGGTTTTCTAGTTGGACGGCCGGTGTACCAGGCGGCCCAATTACACACCAAGCCAGGTATGCTGCGCGTCCTCGTCTGCCTTGATCTCTTCTGCACTGCCAGTCCAGACGACCTGGCCTTTGCCAACCACCACCACGTCATCGGCAAGCGAGGTTGCAAAACCAAAGTTTTGCTCCACGATGATCATCGAAAGCCCGGCTGCCTTCAGGTCCTGGAGCTTGTCGTGGATCAGTTTCACAATGATCGGCGCCAGGCCCTCGGTCGGTTCATCGAGGATCAGGAGGCGGGGATTCATCAGCAAACCGCGTGCAATCGCCAGCATTTGCTGCTCGCCGCCTGACAGTTGGGTGCCGCCGTTGTCCATCCGCTCCCCAAGACGGGGAAAAAGATCCAGAACCCGTTCCATCGTCCATTCGGTCTTGGTTCCGCCAAATCGCTTAGCCGCTATCTCCAGGTTTTCGCGCACTGTCAAAGACGGGAAAATGTCACGCGTTTCAGGAACGTAAGCGATACCACTCTTGGCGATGTCGAATGGTTGCCTCGCGATCGGTTTACCCTCGAAGGCGATCTCACCGGACTTGATCGGAAGGAGACCCATGATGGTTTTCAGCGTGGTGGATTTTCCTGCGCCATTGCGGCCCAGGATGGCCAGCACCCTGCCCTTTTGCGCTTCCAGCGAAAGGCCATAGAGAACTTGCGTTTCGCCATAACCGGATTCGATTGCCCTCAGTTCAAGCATCTTCCCAGCTCCCCAAATAGATTTCCTTTAGCAGGCTTGACCCGCGGGCCTCCTCCGGCAAGCCGTCAAAGACAACTTCGCCGTAGTTGAGCACAGTGATCGTGTCCGCCACGTCGAAGGCGAGGTCCATGTCGTGCTCGATGATGAGCATTGTCAGGTCACGCGGCAGATTGTTCAGCAAGTCGTGAAACCCCTTCGACATCTCTGGCCCGACACCGCTAGTGGGTTCGTCCATCAGCAGAACAAGCGGCCTTGTGGCGAGCGCGACGCCAACTTCGAGCTGGCGGCGCACGCCGTAGCTGATCTCAGATACTTTGGCGTGAATGAACGGCATCAGGTTCACCTGTTCCGCCACCTCCTCGACGATCTCGCGAACGTCGGGCTTTGCCAGGCTATCTGCCCAAAGCTGCGTCGCGTTGCCGGTATGCACGGCAGCGGCAAGCCCAAGATTTTCCTCAACCGTCAGACCGTCGAACAGAGTATTCTTCTGGTAGCTGCGCGACAGGCCGCGGCGGGCGCGTTTAGCAACAGGCAAGGCGGTGACATCTTCGCCAGCGAGATGAACCGATCCGTTGTCGGGTGTGAGTTCACCCACCAGTTGGTTGAACAGCGTTGTCTTGCCTGCGCCATTGGGGCCCAGGATCACGCGGCGTTCTCCCCGCTCCAATTTCAGCGATACATCGCGGGTGACGTGGACGGCACCGAAGCTCTTGTCCAGATTACGCGTCTCAAGCATCGGTCAACACCTCCTCGGACTCCTGTTTGCGCGTTGCATCAGCCACACGGCGTTCGACCCGGGCACCCCAGCGGGCTTCGATCCAGCCGAAGATACCGTTTGCGCGGCTCATCACCACGGCGATCAGAATTACGCCGACAACAAGATGCCAGTGTGCCGTAAGCGAACTCAGTTCATGCTTGAGCAGCACAAAGGCGGCAGCGCCCACGAGCGGACCAACCAAAGTTCCTAAGCCGCCAAGGATAACGACAACCAGTGCCTCGCCGGACACAGTCCAGCTGAGAAGCCCGGGCGAGATATACATGATGTGCTGCGCAGCAAGCGCGCCGGCGAGGCCGGCAATCATGCCCGACAACCCAAACACATCCGCCTTGATCCGCCAGATCGTCAATCCAAGCGCGCGCATCCGCTGTTCGTTGTGCATGACGCCCGTCAGCGAACGGCCAAGCCCTGAACGCAGAATGAGAACAGATGCGCCATAGACCGCGCCAAGGATGGCTAGGCAGAAGAACGCAAAGCTGCGGCTGTCATTCAGATCAACTCCGATAAAGCTCAGATCCAACCGGGAAATACCACCTAACCCATCGTCTCCGCCAAAGATTGGGGCTTCGAACACGTAGGAATAGGCCATTTGGCCGAAGGCGAGTGTCGCCATGATGAAATAGATTCCATGGCTGCGTGAACAGATTGCGCCGATGATCCAGGCGGCGGAACCGGTCAAAGCGATGGCGCCAGCCATGGCCACGGGCGGCGCGAGGCCCGCCTTAGCAGACAGGATGGCGTAGGCATAAGCGCCAACACCCATCAGTGCGCCGTGGCAAAGCGATACCATGCCCCCAAAGCCCGCAACGATGTCGAGAGCCAGCACAAGCATGGCCAGGATCAAGATTTCGGTCAGGATTTCCAGCCCGAAGTACTCGGCGGTAAAGGCCTGAAAGAGGGCACCTGCGGCCAAAAGCACGAGGGCCATGTAGCGAAGAGCATTGTGACGAAACATCGGCTTATCCTTTCGCAGGAAACAGGCCCACGGGCTTGATCACGAGGACAGCAGCCAACAGGGCATAGATGAGGATAGAAGCGAGCTGCGGAGCCAAAACCGCGCCGAAGGTCTGAACGAAACCATAGATCAGCGACCCGGCGATTGCGCCTTTAAGCGAGCCCAGACCGCCTATGACAATCACGATCAAAGTCGGGATCAGGATCTGTAGACCCATATCCGGCGTAACGCTCAAGAGCGGCGCCGCGACGACCCCCGCAAGACCTGCCAGCGCACATCCGACGCAGAAAACGATGAAGAACAACCGTTCAACATTGATACCGAGACAAGACGCCATGGCATCGTTGTCGACACCGGCCCGGATCATCGCGCCGATTTGCGTACGGCTCAGCACAAATGCGAGCGCTGCGAAGATGGAAAGTCCGAGAACGATGATGAACAGCCGGTAGGCCGGATACTCGATGCCCAGGAACGTCAGCCGACCAGAAAGCAGCGCAGGCGCGTCGATAGCCAACGCCAGATCGCCCCAGAAAATCCGTGTCAGATCGAGCAGCACAAAGATAAGCCCAAAGGTCACGAGCACCTGGGCCATAGGACCGGACTTGCGCATCCGTTTGATAAGTCCGGAATAAAGCAAAATGCCAACCCCGGCCACGGCGACAGGCGCAAGAAAGAACCCCATCCAATATCCACCGATGGCGGCCAGAGAGGCGGCAAAGTATGCCCCCAGCGCATAGAGCGATCCATGAGCAAGATTGACGAAGTGCATCAGCCCGAAGATGACCGTCAGGCCGATGGAAAGCAGAAAGAGCAGCATGGACAGTTGCAGCGCATTCAGCGCCTGAAGCGTCCAGAAACCAAGATCATGTGCCATGAGAGGCCCTCCTCGGAATATGGGCCCGGCCACACGGGGGGCGGCCGGGCAGCATTGTCAGTTGGAGACAGGGGCCATCTCGCAGCCGTTGGCTGGGTCGGCCTCGGCGGGCAGCTCGGCCAGCACCTTCTGGGTCAGCCCGTTTTCACCAGCCACGGTTTCGTAGACGTAGACCGGCTGGACGATATTGTTGGTGGCCGGGTCGATCGACAGCTTGCCGCGCGGCCCGTCAAAGCTGACCTGGCGCAGGGCTTCAGCCAGCGATGCCCGGTCGTGAGCACCGGTTTTGGCCGCCTCGACCAGCGCCCGGGCCGCATCATACCCCTGCACGGCGAACTCCGACGGCAGACGACCGGTCTTGGCCTGGAATGCCGCGACAAAGGCGGCATTGGCCGCGTTGTCTAGCGTCGGCACGTAATGCAGCGCGGTGATTACACCCTCGGCGGCCGGGCCTTCGGCGTTGACATACAGCGGCGAGGTCAGGAAGCCGGAGCCATATAGCGGCAGATCCGCCTTCAGCCCGAAGCTATCGTACTGCTTGACGAAGGAGATCGCCTCGCCGCCAGCATAGAACACATAGACCGCATCGGCGCCGCTTGCTTTGGCTTGCGCCAGATAGGGACCGAAATCCTGGGTTTTCTGAAACGGGGTGAATTCCTGCCCGGCGATCTCTCCACCCGCGGCGGTGAAAGTCTCAACGAAGCCCCCGATCATCTGGCGGCCCGCCGCATAGTCCGGGGCCAGCGTATAGACTTTGCGGATGCCCTGATCGTACATCCATTGCCCCATCGGGCGGTTCACCTGGCCATTGGAAAATGACATGCGGGTGATATAGGGCGAGCAGCTTGCCCCGGTGGCATCATCATTACCGGCATTGGCCACGATCAGCGGCACACCGGCGCCATGCACCATGTCGCGCACGGCGCCCAGAACACCTGAGCTGACGATGCCCGCCACAACATCAACCTTGTCTTGCAGGATCAGCTTCTTGGCCTTGCCAAGCGCTACGGGCGGCTTCACTTCGGTGTCCTCGCGGACAATTTCGAAACCCGTGCCGGCTTCGCTGCCGAACTGTTCAAGGGCCACGGTAAAGCCCGCTTCGATATCATTGCCGAGCGCGGCATAGACGCCTGAAAACGGCAGCAGCAAGCCGACCTTGATGTCCTCTTCGGCGGCTGCGGGCACAGCAAGGCTGGTGGCGAGCCCGAGGGCCGCCAGGATTGCGCGTTTCATTGTAGTTTCCTCCTGTTGGTTCTTCCGGCCCCTCCTCAGGGCCTGTCCAGCTCGGCGCTAACCGAGATCACCGCCCCCCACCGGCACCGTTACACCGGTGATGTAGGATGCGTCATCCGACGCCAAGAACAGGATCGGACCGGCCTGTTCGTCGAGTGTTCCATAACGTTTCATCAGCGATGACTGCACCGTCTGGTCGACGATGGTCTTGTACCAGTCATCGCGCTGTTCTTCCTCGGCATTGGGATTGCGTGGCACTATGCGCGGCGGCGCCTCGGTGCCGCCGGGGGCGGCGGCAACCACACGGATGCCGCGCTCGGCCACTTCCCAGGCCAGGCTCGCCGTGATCGCATTCACACCGCCCTTGGCCGCCGCGTAAGGCACGCGGTTCAACCCGCGCGTGGCGATGGACGACACGTTGACGATCACGCCCGAGCCTTGCGGGAGCATGTGCTCAATCGCGGCCCGGCAGCAGTACAGCGTCGGGAAAAGCGACCGGCGCACCTCGGCGTCGATCTGCCCGGGCTCGTATTGCTCAAACGGCTTGGCCCAGATCGTTCCGCCTACATTGTTGACCAGGATGTCAATCCGGCCCCACAGGTCCATAGCGGCCTGCATCGCCTCCGCGCAGCCCTCCCAAGTCTCAAGGTCAACCGAGACTGCCTGCGCCGCACCACCCCCTCCGCGGATCGACTCCGCGGCCTCCTCGCGCGCGGGGGAACGGTCCACGATCAGCACCCGGGCGCCCTCGGCAGCTGCCCGTTCGGCAACCCGGCGGCCAATGCCCTGGGCCGCGCCGGTCACGACCATGACTTTTTCATCAAACCGGCGGCTCATGCGGCTTCCGCCTCTGCTTCGGTCGGGTTGAACTTCTCAAAGTAGAAATTCGCAGGCTCGACCCCCAGCTTGCTGAAGTGGCCCCGCACCGCATCGACCATCGGTGGCGGACCGCAGAGGTACACATCGCAATCGCCGCCGTTCAGATCGCCGGCAGTGACATGATCGGTGACAAAGCCCTTACGCTCATGTGCTTCTTCTTCGGCGGCCAGAATGGTAATGACGGTGACATTGCCGATCTTTGCAGCCAGGTCCTGCACGCGGTCCAGCTCCACCAGATCGGCAGCGCGGGTCACCGCGTAGTACAGCACAATGGGATGATCCGTCCCCTGTTCCGCCGCCTGCTCCAGCATCGACAGGAATGGTGCCAGGCCGGTGCCGCCGGCCAACCACAGCTGCGCGCGCTCCATGGGGCGCAAGTAAAACGCGCCCATCGGTCCGGTCAGCGTGACGCTGTCGCCGGCCTTGGCCTGTTCGCCCAGGTAGCTGCTCATCACGCCGCCGGGTAGATTGCGGATCAGGAACGTGGCCTCATCGGCACCGGGTGCGGAGGAGAAGGAATAAGAGCGGTGCTTGCCGGTCCCCGGAACGGTGACGTTCACATACTGGCCGGGTAGAAAGCTGACTGGTTTGGCCAGTTTCACTCGCAGCCCGAAGGAGGTCTCCGATAGGGTGTCGACGCCCAGCACCTCGCCTTCGACAGATTCCGGTGCGGTCTTGCAGGCAGCGGAGGGCACCGGGACGCGCACCACGCAGTCACTTTCCGGCGTCATCTGGCAGGTCAGCGCAAAGCCCTGTTCCGCCTCTTCGTCGCTCATGGACTCGTCCATATAGAATTCCAGCTCGTATTCGCCCTTTTCGACGAAGCACTTGCAGGTGCCACAGACGCCATCCCGGCAATCCATCGGCAGGTTGATCTTTTGACGGAAGGCCGCATCGGTCACCTTCTCGTCGTCATCGCACTGGATGACGCGGGTGACGCCATCCTCGAAATTCAGGGCAACGTTATAGGTCGTCATGGCATGCTCCTCCCTTGGCCGCGCACCCTGACGTGGATGCGCGGAGCTCTCTAAGTTCCCGAATTTCCCGGGATCAGATGTGGTAGACGTCGATCACGTGGTGAATGTGATCGTTCTTAAGGACCACCTTCTTGTCGGTGATAAGCGGATTTGGGCCGCTGCTGTCGATCGCGTAGAACGACGTGCCCCAGTGCTGGTCGGTTTTGCCGTAGCGATAGCTCAGCGTTTGCCAATTGAAGCGCACCTTGATCTGCGTGCCCTCCCGGCTCAGCACTTCAATCCCCGAAAGGTAATGGTTGGTACGCGGTTCAGGCAGCGATGTTGCAGAAGACCGGTCAGTCTTGATACGGAACACGCGGTCCTCAATGCCCTGTTTGTTGGGATAGTACATCAGCGACATCTCATTCTGCGGATCTTCCGTCAGATTGTCGTAGTCATCCCAGGCGGGCATCCAGAACGGGCAGTCCGCGTCATAGAATGTCAGCCAGGTGTCCCAGTCGCGGTCATCCAGCGCACGGGCCTCGGCATAGAGGAAGGCCTGGATGTCTTCAAAGCTCATCCCCGGGCTGGTGTTGGTGCGTTCAAGTGTTTCAGTGCTCATGTCTTTTCCTCCTCACTCAGCCGCGGTGCGTGCATCAGGCGCAGTGGCGCGTTCCTTGGCGATGGCTTCGCCCATGCGCTCGGACCAGTTGGTATGCTGAATGACAAATAGACCTTCGTCTTCGGTGCGGGCCCCGGAAAGAACCGGGTTGATCCCGAGGGCCTTGGCATCGTCATCAGGGCCCTCGATCCACTGGGTGGCGCCACGGGTCAAGTCATTCCATTTGGCATGTGCCGCGCCCGCGTAACCGCGCTGAGTGGCCCGGAATTCCTCGGTATCGTCCGGGGTCGCCATGCCGGAGGCGTTGAAGAAATCCTCGTACTGGCGAATACGGCGGCTGCGGGCCTCTTGGCTCTCGCCCTTGGGTGCAATGCAGTAGATCGTCACTTCAGTCTGATCGACACTGATCGGGCGGAAAACGCGGATCTGCGAGCTGAATTGATCCATCAGGAAGACATTCGGGTACAGGCAGAGGTTACGCAGAACGCCCACCATCCACTCTGCCTTGGTCTTCCCGTATTTCTCGGTCCATTCCTCGAGGCGCGGATAGTTCGGGCGGTTGGTCGGGTCCGCCCATTCGGTCCAAAGCAGGATATGGCCGTTCTCATATGCGTGGAAACCGCCGCGCTGCTTAGCCCATTTCGAGGCATCTGTCGCCTTGATGTTGTCTTCCTTGCCATCGTCGGTACGGTGCGCGGTGGTAGCGACGTAGTTCCAGTGGACAGCGGATACGTGATAGCCATCGGCGCCGTTCTCGGCCTGCAGCTTCCAGTTGCCGTCATAGGTATAGGTCGAGGACCCGCGCAGCACCTCAAGCCCTTCGTCAGCCTGGTCAACGATCACGTCGATCATCTTGCGCGCCTCGCCGAGATAGTCCTCAAGCGGCTGCACATCGGCGTTCAGCGAGCCGAACAGGAAGCCACGGTAGTTCTCGAACCGAGCAACCTTTGTCAGGTCGTGGCTTCCGTCCTTGTTGAACTGCTCGGGGTAACCCGCGCCCTTGGGGTCCTTGACCTTCAGAAGCTTGCCGGTGTTCGAGAACGTCCAGCCGTGGAAAGGACAGGTGAACGTTTTCTGGTTGCGGCGCTTAAACCGGCAGAGCTGCGCGCCACGGTGCGAACATGCATTGACCAGTGCGTGCAGTTCACCGTCCTTGTCGCGGGTGATAACGACGGGTGTGCGGCCCATGGTAAGTGTAAAGTAATCGCCCGGCTCTGGGATCTGGCTTTCATGGGCCATGTAGATCCAGTTGCCTTCAAAGATGTGCTTGATTTCAAGCTCGAACAGTTCTTCGTCGGTGAAGATATCCCGACGGCAGCGGAAGACGCCGTTTTCGGGATCATCTTGGATCGCACCGTCGAGGCGGGCCTCGAATTCCTCGAGATTGGATTGTGTGAACATCAGTCGTCCTCCTCCTGACAGCCGCAACGCTTTGGCAGCGTTTTGACTGGCTTTGATGTCATGCCGCTGGTTATTGCCCGGCGGCGGCTTTCATGTTCCGGCCGCCTTCACGGCGGAAAAATGCGACCTTGTCGGGGTCAAGCGTTGCGCCGATGCCGTTGCCTTTCGGGATTTCAACGCAAAAGTCGCGGTAAGTGATCGGTTCAGCCAGAACCTCGTCGGTCAGCAGCAAGGGGCCAAAGAATTCAGTGCCCCAGTGCAGGGTCTCAATGGTGGAAAAGAGCTGGAGAGCGGCTGCTGTCCCCAACCCGGTTTCCAGCATCGTGCCGCCATAGAGGCCGCGCCCTGCCGCCTGCGCGATGGCAATCACCTCAGACGCCCGCTTCAGTCCTCCGGACTGCGCCACTTTCACGGCAAACACATCCGCAGCATTCGCCTCGGCTACCGCCAGGGCATCCTCCGGACCATTCAGGGCCTCGTCTGCCATAACGGCAATCTCGTAGCCGCTGGTCAGTTCCGCCAAGGCGCGACGGTACCGGGCCGGAACAGGCTGTTCGACCAACTCGCAACCCGCGTCCTGAAGACCCTTCAGGCCCCATCGGGCGTCCTGCAGTGACCACGCAGTGTTCACATCGACGCGGATACTGGCGGCATCGCCAACGGCTTTCTTGATCCTGGCCACATGAGCCACGTCTTCCCGCACGGAGCGTTTGCCGATCTTCAGCTTGAAGATGTTGTGGCGGCGGGTCTCGATCATCTCCTGAGCTTCCGCGATATCCGTTTCGGAATTGCCGGAAGCAAGTGTCCATGCCACTGGGAGTTTGCCATGCACTGCACCCCCGAAGAGCTGCGAGACCGGGACGCCGAGACGCTTACCAAGCCCGTCCCAAAGCGCAATTTCCACCGCCGTCCTGGCGATGCGGTTGCCCTTGACAAATTTTTCGATCCGCTGCACCGCTCCGTTCACGTTGTCACCGTCGCAGCCCAGCAGCACGGGTGAGATATATGTGTCGATGGCAGACTGGATGCCCTCGGGGCTTTCGGCTCCATAGCTCAGACCGCCGATGGTGGTGCCTTCGCCAATTCCCTCGGAGCCGTCAGAGAACTTGATCTTAACCAGAACCGCCGTTTGGACCCGCATTGTAGCCATGGACAGCACGTGCCCCCGGATGGTCGGTATATCGAGGATCATCGTCTCGATCTGGTCGATCTTGGTCACGGGTTTCACCACATCTGCAAGTTACGTTGAGATGCAGGTTGCCCGCTGCGGCAAGATTCTGTCGATGATGAGTGGGGTCTCGAGTGATACCCTTCCGGCGACATTCATGTTTCGCAGCACGCTCGGTTGCAACTGCTGGTTTTGTCCAGCGCAGATTTCGCCAGTCGATCTCTTCCAGCAGGTATCCAAGATGGGCAGCGGAGATTTGCACCGCTTCGCCGGTCCCGCTGGCCGGCCAGTTTAACTTCCCCGCTTCCAGCCGTTTCGTGTAGAGCGACATGCCGACGCCATCGTGCCAAAGCAGTTTGACCAAGTCGCCCTAGCGCCCTCGGAAGTAGAAGATTTCACCCGCATGCGGGTCGCGTCCAGGACCCTGCTGCACTGTCAAAGCTAAGGTGTTCATGCCGCGCCTAATCTCGGTCACGGTGCCCCAGAAAGCTCTCCTCCACATTCCGGACCTTGTCGGCATCGCTCCAGTGCCGCCGACGCAGCGTGTTCGCGGCAGAAAGGACTTCGATCTTAGGCCTGAACTTATGGTCGGCCATAAGGTCGAATTTATCATCAGCGCCAAGATCTCGTCAGACGGCCTCCGCCGGAGGCATACGACAAGCGAGCTGCGCCGTCGCATCAAACTTCATAAGTCCTTGGCGCCTGAACTGAACGATCGCGCAGATCAGTGCTCAATAACCCGCATTTTCAAGTTCGCTCAACCTGGCCTTGGCGCGTAAGCGGCGATAAAGATCTCTACTGCAAGTTCCGCCCGCTTTACTGCCTCGTCGGCATTGGGTTTGCCTGCAGTGGCAAGCAGCCTGTCAACCATCAACCCGGAAAAGCTGAGCTGGATGAACTGCTCTGCCGCTGCGGCCGCGCAGTCGAGCAATAGCGCACCGCATAAAGTCTGCCGCTTCAAATAACGTTCAATTAAGCCGCGGGCAAAGCCTGGGCCTGCGGCATGAAACGCTCGGGCGATCTTTGGCTGGCGATGTGCTTCAGAAATGCAGATTCGATAAAGTGACAGAAAATCTTCATCGCAAGTAAAGTTGACTAAGCGGGTAGCCAGTTTTGTCAGGGTCAGCCGCAAGTCGTCGCAATCGGCAACGATACCTTCAACATCACTCATTAATTTTTTACAGTCTCGTTCAACAATCGCCGTAAACAAAGCTTCCTTACTGTCGTGATAGGCATAGATTGTAGCCTTGGACACTCTTGCGGTTTTTGCAATCTCGTCCATGCTAGCCCCAGCATAACCGCACGCAAAGAAAACCGCGCGCGCCCCATCGAGAACGGCTTTCCGCTTTCTTAATGCCATTTTGCTTGTCTCCACTTGAAATCAACAACCCAAGGGGATGGCGGGTCGCCTGGCCAAACAAATCGGGTAGTGCTTCACTTTCACAACCATCTGAAAACACAAAAAGTTTCCAGTACCGGCTGGAAGCTGGGCGCAAGCTCAACTGTCAGCAAGGCAAATTCCTTGCACTTAAAGCAGCAAATTATGCTGTTGTTGTTGCTGATTAGCATCTGCAGGATCACCGCTTCACATACTCACAGGCACTCTTGAGTACCTCCAGTTTGTTCTTGGCATGCCCAGCGTCAATGCTTTCAGCTGCCAGCGCCACACCGCCCTCCAGATCCTCGACTTTGCCAGAAATTTTCAGAGCAGCGGCGGCGTTCAAAAGCACTGCATCTCGGTAGCCCCCGCGCTCTCCACCAAGCAAGTCGGAAAGTTTTCTCGCATTGTGGATCGGGTTTCCGCCCTGGACCTCAGTAAAATCATGCACCGGAAGCCCGGCATCTTCCGGGTGTACCTCGAACTCAGATATTTCGCCGCCGTCAAAAGCGACGACGTGGCTCAGTCCGGCAATGGAAAGCTCATCCGTCCCGTCGCCTCCATGGACGAGCCAAGCGGCGTCCGAACCCAAATCGCGCAGCACCTCTGCCATTGGCCTAAGCCACTCGCTTGAAAAAGCACCCGTTAATTGCCGCTTGACCCCTGCAGGATTAGTCAGTGGCCCGACGATGTTAAAAATCGTTCGAGCACCGAGTTCCACGCGAACTGGTGACACATGATGCATCGCTGCGTGATGGAGTGGCGCCATCAAGAACGATATCCCGTGTTCTTCAAGCAGACGCTCTGAGACTTCTGCGCTCTGCATGAGGTCAATCCCCAAAGACGAGAGCGCGTCCGCCGCTCCGGATTTCGAGGAGAGCTTGCGATTTCCGTGCTTGGCGACGGGGACACCTGCCCCAGCCACTACGAAGGCCGTCGCTGTGGAAATGTTGAGGGTCCCTTTTCCATCTCCGCCAGTCCCGACAATGTCAATTGCACCGTCTGGTGCCCGAACGCGTTGCATTTTCGCACGCATAACGGATGCAGCGGCGGCAATCTCGGTGACTGTCTCGCCACGCGTTCGCAGGGCGATGAGAAAGCCGGCGATCTGCGCCGGTGAGGCCGCTCCTTCAAACAATGTAAGGAAAGCTTGTTCCGCCTCTCCTTTCGTCAACCCTCGCATAATTGCAGCGTCGATAAGTCCTTTGATTTCCGCCAATACTTGTTCCTTTTCGACAGATGTTTTTCCAGTCAGGAGCCCTGCTCGAGCGCGCGGGCTTCCAAAGCTTGCAGGCGCAGAGACCCGAGGTGAAAAACCACACCAACGTGCTGGCACGTGTTCTATGCTGCGCCGTCAACTCCTTGCCTGTCAGCGTTCATGTCGCCCTTTCGAGTAGCGCACTCATGTGCGCAGGGGCCTTGGGGACTACTCCGAGGGGATTGAGCGCCTTGATCGAGTAATAGCCCTGCAAGATGTGGTCCATATCCACCGTTTGGCGAACGCCTGGGATCTGCAGAATACGCTCTAAATACTCAAATAGACGCGAATAATCCCGAATCTCTCGGCGATTGGTCTTAAAGAGGCCATGATATGCCGCGTCGAAACGGATCAAGGTCACGAAAGCCCGAATGTCCGTCTCCGTCAGTGTGTCTCCGAACAGGAAATCGCCAGTCAGCCGGTCCTCGAGCTCGTCGAGCGTTGCGAAGATCCCGTCCATCGCTTCGTCATAGGCCGCCTGCGACGTCGCAAAACCCGCTTTGTAGACCCCGTTGTTCAACTGGTCGTAGATGCGCGGGTTGAGTTCGTCGATCTCCGCCGCGTGCGCCTCGGGATACAGACGGATATCCGATGGCACGAGATGCTCGAAGGCGGTGTCCAGCATACGCAGGATGTCGGCGCTTTCGTTGTTCACCATCACGCCGCGCTTCATGTCCCAGAGCACCGGTACGGTCGCGCGCCCGGTGAACTGCGGATCGGCACGGGTGTAGAGCTCATGCATGTAGCGCGCGCCGTAGAGCGGGTCCTCGTCCGCTCCGGGGTAGCCGCCGAAACTCCAGCCCTGATCGGTCAGGGTCGGGTTCACCACTGTCACCTCGATCATGTCCTCAAGGCCCTTAAGCTTGCGGGCGATCAGCGTGCGCGACGCCCAGGGACAGATCAGCGCGACATAGAGCCTATAGCGGTCGGGCTCGGCCTCGAAACCGCCCTCGCCCGTCAAGCCTGGCTGGCCGTCGGCCGTGATCCAGTTGCGGAAGCTAGACACTTGGCGCACGAAGCGGCCTCTCTCGTCGGCCTTCTGCACCGGCTGCCAGTTCTCCATCCATTTTCCGTCGATAAGCATGGTGCTTTCTCCTCAGTTCGCGTGAAAGATGAAGGACCGCATCGACACCGACCCGAGATCGATGGCATCGGTCATGAAGGTCAGATCGTCGCCATTGTCTGAGGCCCCGGCGATGGTGAGCGCGGGAAGGTAGTGATCCACCGTCGGATGCGCCATAGGCAGAAGCGCCCCCAGCCCCTTGGCATCGGCCAGCGCGGCGAAGTCGCGCTCCACGAGACGGTCAGCGAAGAGCGCGTCGAATTCCAACGCGAAGTCCTGCGGTCGACCGCCCCACTGCATGGTGCGCAGGTTGTGCACGACGTTGCCCGATCCGAGGATCAGGACACCGCGGTCACGCAGCTCCGACAGGGCCCGGCCGATCTCAAGCTGATGCTCGAGTCCGCGGCTCATGTCGATAGAGACCTGGAACACCGGCACGTCGGCCTCGGGGTAGAGGAATCTCAGCACCGCCCAGGCGCCGTGGTCGAGCCCCCAGCGGTCGTCTTCCTGCGCCCGGTGGCTTTTGAGCAGGGTCACCACCTCGCGGGCAAGCTCCGGCTGTCCGGCGGCAGGGTATTGCTGCTTAAACAGCGCTTTGGGGAAGCCGTAGAAATCATGGATCGTCTTCGGCATCTCCGAGACGTCGACCAAAGTGGTGCCCCGCGTCATCCAATGGGCTGAAACCACGAGAATGGCCCGGGGCCGCGGCAGGCTCTGGCCCAGGCGGGTCCAGGCGCGGCTGAAGGCGGTATCCTCGATCGCGTTCATCGGACTGCCATGGCCAAGAAAGACCACTGGCATCCGGTCGGAGGGGGCGAAGCGGTCGCGAAGGTCCTGAAGGCTGTGCGTTTGCATGAGACGTCTCCCGAGTTGGGCCGAACCGCCTTCTGGCGATCCGGCGTTTAAGTTACGCTCCGGCGAATTTGCCGAGGGTGCGGTCGAGAACCGGCAGGTGCAGCGCGTAGGCTCCGGCGCCGAGCAGCAGGATCACACCCTGTGCGATGGCCCAGAACAGCGGGAATTCCCAGCCGCCGCCTTCGTTCGAAAAAGCCCAGCCGAAGCCCGAGTGGGCCCAGACCGAGCCGAGCAGGATCGCCAGGAGCGGGATCGAGACAGTGCGGACGCCCACGCCCAGAATTAGCGCCATGCCGCCGCCCAGTTCGCCAAGGATGGTCAGGTAGGCGAAGACCTCCGGCAGGCCGAGGCTTTCGAAGAAGGCCACAGTGCCGGGGATGGTGAAGAGGCTCACCTTCATCCAGCCGTGGGCGAGGAAGGCCACGCCACTGGTGACACGAAGGATGAAGGCCGCATAGTCGGCGTTGTTGTTTGCAGAATTGATGGACATGTCAGTCACTCCTTGGACTTTGGTCGCGCCACTTGCCTCCATAAGTGGTGGCTTGTTTCCGATGCCCGCAACCTAAGCCTTGCAGCTAGTCAACAAAATGGAGATGTTAGAGAATGACTATCTTCGTTTTGTTCCGAATTTAGGAACGGGCCTATTCAACCAAATCATGCCGTTCGGTAACGTGGGTGCTCTGGCGTTCAGTTGCATAACACCAAGACATCAGAACCAGAGCGCTGGCCTATAAGTTCCACGGTGAAAATGCTCCCGCCCTCCCTGAAACCAGATAGGGCCGAAACTGGCCGATTTTTACGCCGCCCGCAGGAGGTTCATCCCGCCGCTGCCGTGGCTGACTTTCGCACCGCCGCTTACACTCGAGGCGGCCACTCAAACCTTTGTCAATCATTACAATAACCATCGCGGCTACGAGCACCCCGGCAGCGTCACGCCCGACGACGCCTGTTTTGGCCTGGCGCTCGCCATCCTGAAGCAAAAAAGTAGGATCAAGGTAAATGACCATCCGTCAGCACTGCTTGCTCAACCTGGGCCAGTCAGATGAGGTTGCTCACTTCCGCGTTTGATATAGGAGGCCATTACCGCTTGCAAACATTCCACAAAATAGAGATATCTTGAAGTAACTATCCACAAATTATTCCACACAGTTATCCATGGATATTGTTGACCAACTCAAGGCCTTCGTGGCCACCGCTCAGACCGGCTCGTTCACTGCGGCCGCAGGTCAACTGGGTGTCTCGAACCGGTTGACCTCAAAATACGTTGCCGAGCTGGAGCGCCGCCTCGGCACTCGGCTCCTTCAGAGAACCACCCGCAAGGTGGGTCTTACTCCTGCCGGTGACGAGCTTCTCGCACGGGCGCCTGCCCTGCTCGATGATCTCGATGACCTACTCGGCGAAGTTTCGGAAGGCTCACGCGGCCTCACCGGCGTCATCCGAATTTCGGCACCAGTGACTTTCGGAGAAGTCTATGCAGCAGGAATGCTCGCGCGATTTGCCAAACAAAACTTGGCCCTGACGATCGATCTGAGATTGAACGACCGCCATGTCGACCTGGCGAGCGAGGGCATCGATCTGGCCTTCCGCATGGGGCATTCTGAGATGTTATCTCTCAAGACGCGCAAGCTGGGCACGTTCGGCAGTCTCCTGGTTGCCAGCCCATCCTACATTGAACGGTGCGGATCACCTAAGTCTCCCGAGGATCTTGTAAACCACACCTGTATTGTCGACACCAACCGCCGTACGCCAAACAGGTGGCTGTTCAATCGGGACGGCACCGAAACGGTTGCGCATGTACGCGGACGTTTCCATGTCAATTCAGCGCGCGCCGCGGCCGCCCTTGCAGCTGATGGCGTAGGGATCGCCTATGCCCCGCGCTTTGTGCTGCACGACACGCTCCAAACAGGATCATTGATGCCATTACTTGATGACTACACTGGAGAAACCGGGCCCGTCAGCGCAGTCTACCTTGAAGGACGCTCCCTGCCCAGAAAGGTCCGTGCACTCATAGAGTTCGCAATCGAGGACATCAAATTGACATCAATCCTTTGAGCCGCCGCGTTCCGGACCAGCGACCGCAGCACCATGCCCGCCAAGGAGGCGGGTCACCTTCGGTGCCGAAATAACCGCCGGAATGCAACCGTCCGGCGGCTCAGTTCACGATGATAATCCCGCCGGCATCAACGCGGTGGCGGATTTGCGCAGCATGGATTGGTCCGATCCGCAAACAAACAGAGTAACACCCTTGGCATGCCAGGACGGGATTTGATTTGCGTCACCTACGAACAGGCCAATGGCTTTCCTAGCCCTTTTCCCGGCCTCGACGATGCGCATGATGGCGGCATCCAGCTCAGCCGAGGGCATCCCGGCCCCCATGGACTGGGACAAATCTGCCGGACCTATGAACAGCATGTCGACATCGTCAATCGCGGCAATCGCGTCCAAGTGATCCAACGCGCTTGCGTCCTCGATCTGTACCATGACGACACTGGCGGCATCGCTGGCGGATTGATACTCAGGGATGCTCAGGCCGCCGTAGTTACCTGCACGCGGAGAGGGGGACAAGCCGCGTTTCCTGCGCGAAAACTTCACTGCGTCGCAAACGGCTTCTGCAGCCTCTTGGTCCATGACATGCGGCACCATGACCCCGGACAAGCCCAGATCCAGAAGCGGCGCAATCCAGTCAGTATCCGCACCCCAGCGCCGGGACAAAAGCGGCAGGCCGGCGGCGCGAGAGGCCAGCGCCATCATGTCCATCTGACTGATGTCTATCGGTGCGTGCTCCTGATCAAGCACCGCAAAATCCAGCCCCGCATGCCCAAGGATTTCGACATTGTGCGGTGCAGGGGTTTTGATGAAGGTCCCGATCAATAGTTCGCCGGCCTTAATGCGCGATCTCAGATCCTGTGCCATTCAAGAGTTCCTATTTTGGTCTGTACGTATCGCATTTCGGATCCATTAAGCGGCCAACCCGATAACATCGGCAGCATTGGTGGACACCATGGCGCGGATCTGGGCGTCGGAATAGCCAAGCTCAATGCAGGTGGCGACACCGCGCTGGAACCCTTCCAAGGGGCTGAGTGTGCCGGTCTGTCCAAGATCTGAGCACAGGATCGTGCGTTCCGCACCAACCAGGTCGATGAAGGCTTTCAGATCCTCGTTCTTGCGGGTTCGGAATTTCGACCCTTCCAGGAAGAATGCCAGCGAATGCTCCACATAAGCGCCCATATCCGCGATTTCCCTGGTATCGTCCATAGAGGCGCCGACGATATCTTCAGGGTGGGTAAAGATCAGCCGCTCTACCCCGCGCTTGCGGGCCTCGGCAAAGACAATCTTGGTTTCCGAGACATGGATATGCCCGCTGGCCAGTGCCATGCCGGTGGCCGCCATCACGTCCAGTAGATCCACAACCTCGGGGCGCAGCTTGCCGCCATCGAACAGCGGCACGGCCTTGGCGGCACGGATTTTTTGTGTCGAAGCGGGGTGCGCCCAGCCGGAGCTTTTCTCCCATTTCAGATGGTTTTCCGCCGCCAGCGTAGGCAGCCACACGATCCGCCCGTCCATCGCGGCGGTGTGCTCCACTGCATAGGGGTTGATACCGCCAACCACGTTGTTCAACACGATGCCCGAAAGGACCTGTGTAGATAGGTCCGCATAGTGATCGCGGATCATGCGGGCGCACATCACACCGGAGTAATCGTGGTCCTTGGTCACCATAGCCGCGAAGCCGGCCTTGGAATAGATCTGGGCCAGTTCCAGATGGTCTACCGCCCGGGGTGCAATGGACGGACCACTGTGAACATGCGGGTCAACCGCGCCTTGCAGGATCCCGGCAATCCGTTCTTTTTGTTCGGTTTCGATCGTCTTGACTTCGCTCATGGCTGACCTCCTGGTCGTGGTTAGTTCAATATCTCCGATGCCTTGACTGCTGCGACAGTCACTTCTTGAGGCTCCAGGCACCGTCCGGCACTTCATCCAGCGCGTTGCGCCAGGCGCTGGTCCGCTGGATAGGATGTGCTGCCATTTCCAGAGCCGCCTTAGCGGCCGCGGCCATATATGCCTGGCGCTCGGCGTCGCTGGCGCGCGGAACTCCATAGCTGACGACAGGGCTTTGCACTTCGAAGCCCATGTATTCCAGGGCCAGCCTACGGATCGGCATCAAGAGCGGGCCAATCGGGCCATAGGCGCCGTCGCTGGAAAACCGTTCCGGCATGCCGCCGGTGGTGACACTGAGCATCGCGCGGCGTCCCCTGAATAGCCCGGTGCCGAAGCGCCGCCCATCCACATAGGCAAAGCCATAGCTCATCACCCGGTCGATCCAGCCTTTCATGAGTGCCGGGGGCCCACCCCACCACAGGGGGAATTGCAGAATCAGGTTGTCGGCCTCTGCCACCCGCGCCTGTTCCCGCGCGATTTCCCCGGCATAGTTGTGATGGCGTGCGGCATGCGCCTGCTCGGCCTGCAGGTGAAACCGGTCGGGATTTACCGCGCCTTGCATGTCGTGCCGCCCGGCATCCGCCCGGAACCCATCTGCCGCCAGATCCGAGACGGTCACGCAGTGACCTGCCTCTGCCAGCGCGCGTCCCATGGCAGCCGCAAGGGCATGGTTGAAAGACGACGGTTCGGGATGGGCGACGACGATCAGAATGTTGCGCTGTTCAGCCATCGGCCGGAACTCCGCCTTGCTGCCGCTCTTGCAGGAGCAGCAAAGAGGGGGTGATACCCGCAGTCATGGCACAGGTGGTGAGGAATTTGCGATTGGCCATGGAGCGTCCCTCAGAACAATGCGCGCGGTATGAAGAGTGTGAGCTGCGGGATCAGCGCGATCAGCGCCAGGACACCCAGGCAGATCCCGACCAGCGGCAGCGCCTCGCGGATCACCCGCGTGAGCGGCTCGCCAGAAATAGCCGAGGCAATGAAGAGAAGGATGCCCACCGGTGGCGTGGCCATACCAATCACCACGTTCAGAACCACGACAGTTCCGAACTGAACCGGATCCATCCCGATGATCGCCTGGATCTTGAGCAGAATGGGCATGGTCAGGATCAGGATGGAAATCGGTTCGAGGAACATGCCCAAAATCAGCAGGAAAAGATTCAACAGCAGCAGGATCACCCAGGGGTTCTCGGTAATCTCAAGCATCGCATTTGCGATAAGTGTCGGAACCTGCTCCAGAGTGAATACAAAGGACACAATGCTGGCCATCGAAGTGATGAACAGGATCGAGGCGGATACCAATGCGGTGGCGATTAGCGCATTCCATACCCGTTCTGCGGTTAAGTCCCTGTAGATGAACCCGATGACCAGCGCATAGGCAACCGCCACGGCCGCAGCTTCTGTCGGTGTAAAGATCCCGGCCTTGATGCCGACCAGAATGATCAACGGCAGGATCAGCGCCGGAAGCGTGCGTCTGGTGGCAGTCATCCGTTCCCTGAACATCATTTTTTCGGTCACGGGGAACCCCTCGTGACGGGCCCGCCAAGTGGCGTAGGCCAGCAGCCCGGCGGCGATACCGATCCCTGGTGCCACACCGGCCAGGAACAGCTGACCAATCGACGCTCCTGACAAAACACCATAGATGATCATGGTGATCGACGGAGGGATGATCGGCCCCATGACCGAACTCACGGCAATCAGCGCTGCGGCGTAGGCAGCAGGCATTCCCTGCCGTGACATTGTCGGGATCAGGATGGTGCCGAGCGCCGATGCCTCGGCCGTTGCGCTTCCTGAGATGCCGGCAAAAAAACCTGACGACAGAATAGAAACGGAGGACATGCCGCCGCGCCGGTGGCCAACCATGGCACGGGCAAAGCTGACGATCCGGTCTGTTACCCCCCCCACGTTCATCAGAGATCCAGCCAGCAGGAACAGCGGAATGGTCAGCAGCACGAACTGATCGATCCCGGCAATCATCCGCTGCGGCAGCATCAGCGCCATCATCCCGTTTCCGGACAGGTAGAGGTAGATCGTTCCGCCGATTCCCAATGCCAGTGCGATGGGAATGCCGCTGGCCAGAAGCCCTGCGAAGACAAGGAAAAAACTGCCCATCAGACCGAATCTCCTGTTTTTGCCGAATGCATGTCCGGCGTTTCTGTATTGCCGAGGAACTCACACCGGAAACGGGCTGCCAGATCCGCCAGCACATGCAGTGACATAAGAGACAGTCCGACGGTTACCGAGACATAGACCCAGCGAATTGACAGCCCCAAGGGCGCACCAGTTAGGGTTTCCCAAATGAAATCGAGTGCCGGGATAGTCTGACGGTCAAAGCGGGAGGCGAAATCATAGCCATGCCAGGCCATCAGGCCTAGAAAGAACAGGACTGGAATGGCCGTCAGCGCACTAAGTATCCATTTCGCGCGCGGCGGCAGCCTCGCGGGCAAGAAATCCAGCGCGACGAACTCGCCTTGTGTATAGGCAAGACCCAATACCAGGAATGTCTGCCAGATCAACAGGTAGCGGCACAGCTCTTCTGCCCAGATAAGTGAATCACCAACCACATAGCGGGCGATGACCTGCGCAATCATTATGCCAACGATCATCGCCATGAAGACCCCGGCCAAGGTGCGCACCGCCAGAACATATCCTCGCACGATGGCCGGGGGTTTGGTGATGGAAGCGGGTGTCATGAGTTATCTTTCCGGGTTCCCCACCGCGCGGCTTTGATCGCGCGGTGGGGAAAACCTCACTTTGCCTGGCCAGTCTGGACTGCGGCGGCGGCAAGTTCTGCGATCAGCGGGTCTTTGGCGGCCCATTCCGCAGTCACACCCGTCACCTTGGCCCGCATTGCGTCCAGATCCGCCAGTTCCAAAACTTCGACGCCTTTCTGCGTCAAGGTATCGCGGCCCTCGGCATCCTGTGACTTTGCATAGGCCAGCGTCGCTGTAACCGACCGGCGACCGGCCTCTGTGACAGCGGCTTTTTCCTCGTCGCTGAGCGTGTCCCAGTAGCGTTCCGACATGAGAGTCGTCATATGCCAAGGATAGTGGCCGGTCAGCGTGAGATGCTTGCCGACTTCCCAAAGATTTTCGCCCAGCATAGAGGAGATATTGATTTCCACTGCGTCAATCACGCCGGTTTCCAGTCCCCCGTACACTTCGCCATAAGGCATACCCACCGGCGACGTTCCCAGCGTTTCCCAAATCTGTTTGTGCAGCGGCACGGGAACGATCCGCGTCTTCAGCCCTGCCAAATGGTCAAGAGATGTAACCGGGTCTTTGACCGATAGAAAATGCCGCTGGCCGGTATCGGCCGTGGCCAGCCCGATCAGCCCGGCCTCGCGCAGGTCGTTCTGAATCTTTTGTCCCACATCACCTAGCGCCAGTTCGCCAAAGTGATCATAGTCGCGCACAAGGAACGGCAACTGCCAGCCGTTCATCGCCAGCCGGCCAGTGACCAGCGGGATCAGCACGCCAGACACGGCGGTGACATCCATCGTCCCAGCTACCGCGCCTTCCAGAAGCTGCTTGTCGTCGCCCAACTGGCGGTTCGGAAAGATTAGCACGTTGAAGGCGCCCGGCATAAGTTCTTCCAGAGCCTCTGCGAAACTGGTGGCCAGCTTGTGGCCAGGGTGCAGCTCGTTGGCGGCATGGGCAATCTTCATGGGCTTGCCTGAAGCACGTGCAACGTGTGGCATGGCCAGAGTTGCAGTCAAGGCTGCGCCTGTCTGCAAAAGGGTTCGTCTGGTGATCATCGGTTTCTCCTCCCGAAATCCTAGTGGGTATGTGCTGCGCGCCAGCGCGGATACCGCGGTGACTGGCTGTTGCTTTTGTTCTGGCATCTAGACCGGGCCTTCCGCAGGATCTTCCGGCATCGGATAGTCCTCGGCGTTCAGCACCCATCGCGCCTTTTGTGAGAAGTCCTTGCGCGGTGGGCTGAAAACATCGACCAACTGATTTCTTCCTGCCCCGCTCGCCCGTGTTGTGTGGATAACGGGCGGCGGAATGACCAGCATGGAGGGCGAGGCCATCTCTATTGCCTCGTCGTCTCGCCAATCTGCCATGTCAGTGGTCCAGGGCCAGCGCAGGTAGTGGGTGAACTCCCCGCTCAAGGCCAAAGAGCCCTGTTCGAAGTCATCGTGATGATGCGGCGACATTTTCGCGGCATCGCGCGGACCGTCGAAGGGGTCCAGCACATTTATCATCAACGTGGTGCAGCGGAAGATCCGGCCGAATCGCCCGTCTTCCTTCGGCACGTTCAGCGAATAGGACCGGATTTTCCAACCGTCCTTGGGTTCAGGCCAGGGCTGAAAAGCAGGGATGTGAGTGCGTGGTGTATCATAGCTGCGTGCATTGCTGCAGGCTTCGGCCAGATCGGTGCTTTGGGTGGAAAACAGGCGCACCAGTTCGCCGCCGCCGGGCATTTCAACGCGGCTGTCGCCTGGCGGGACAAAGGCGATGGAGTACCCCGGAACCGTCTCGCGGGTTCCCTCCCATTCGATGACCGCTCCGGCTTTTGGCAGCAGCACCGCATATTCATCCACTTGACCGCTGCGTTCGAAGACGGCGCCAGACACGGTCTGGGAAAAACTGATCAGGAAATTTTGCCCCCTCATGAGCCAGGTCTTGCCAGTACCATCTTCAAGCTGGGGAACTGCGGTGTAAAACCGCCCCTCCTGCTGTTCGGTTACCAGTCCGGTTTGCCCCGTCATGTCGTTTGCCCCAGCCGGGGCAAGCGACGCCCGCGGATCCGATTTGTCATACATCCTTGAACCCTTTCCCGCCTGTGTATCCGCCCGCCAAGCATCGGGACGGTTGTGAGATGATAGCTGTCATTTCCGCTCCCTTTCCCTTGATATGTTTCGCCTGACGATACATGATGTTCTTGCAAGCAAAACATAAATACAGACATCCGGCGCTGTCAAGCATTGCGAAACCAGAGCGGTTTGAGCAGGTTTACGCGGCCGAAACAAAAAGGAGCCTGATCCATGGTGGCGGAAAGCGCGGAAAATAAAGACGTGATTCAGAGCGTCGCACTTGCATTGCAAGTCCTTGAAACTCTTGCGAATGCGGATGCGGATATGGGTGTCACCGCCTTGGCCTCGGCGCTTGGCACAACCAAGAGCCGGATCCACCGCCATCTGCGCACTCTGGTTTCGCTTGGATACATTTCCCAATCCGGAACAACCGAAAGGTACCGAATCGGATCCCGGCTGATTGCCCTGGGTCAAGCGGCTTCCGGTACGGTGGATCTGCCCTCAGTGGCAATGCCCCATATGCGAACGCTTCGTGACCGTACCGGGCACGCCGTCAGCTTGGGAAAGATTGAAGAGGATGGCATCCGGATCCTAAACACACTGCATGGCAACATGCAGATCGACGTTGGTGTCCGCCCTGGATCGCTGCTTGGGTTTGCAAATTCGGCCCAAGGCAAAGTTGCCCTAGCGTCGATGCCGGAACATGCGCGCCAAGATGTGATTCCGGAAACGCTTGCCGCAGGCACCAAATTCACTATCACGGACAGAGCAGAGCTTCTTGCCCACATTGACAACATCGCCGGCCAGGGTTGGGCAACCGCGCCAAATGAAACCATGCTGGGCCTGAATGCACTTGCGTGTCCGATCTTCAACTCAGAGCGGGCGCCCATCGCTACGATTGCCATCGTCAGCCTGACCGAATTTATTAAAACCCCGCCAGAGCAGAGCCAGATTGAAGCCGTATCCGTGGCGGCGGCTCGTATTTCAGCCGAGATTGGTTTCGATAAGCAGCAATTGAGTCGGGTACAAGACCAATAATCCCACCGCATTTGTACGGTCACACTTCCCCCACTCATCCGAACGGTTATCAGAAGGATTTACTACATCGGCGTGCTGTTTATCGCCGTTATGATCGGCAGCATCGTGGGCACCTACCCCGGGAAACGGGTGGAGGTCAGCCGTGAGACTTTCCGGCGGCGGGTGATCGCGCTGGAACGCGCCCGCCACGAAAAGGGCTAGGCCGGCATCCACATTACAACTTCGATGTCTCCGCGGCGCCCCCGGATCTTGACCGGCTTCGTCACATCCGGCCGGGGCAGGTCTGCCGCCGTCCGGCCTGCACGCGACAGCAGGCGGGACGACGCGGTGATCGCCGCCCCATGCGCTTTTCCAACCTCCATGAGGCGGCTGGCCACATTCACGCAATCGCCGGAGGCCGAAATCTGCTGCTGCCGTTCATGACCCAGCCGCGACAGGATGATCGGGCCGCAATGCACCCCCACCCGCATTCCCTTCAGGCTTTGGCATTCCGGCGAGCCCGCAATCCAGGACCGGATACGACTTGCCAGGCCGAAGCTTGCCCGCAGCGCCTGCTCCGCATCCTCCGCCCCCGGGTCCGGAATGCCAAAGCCGATCATGGCGCCGTCGCCCATGAAATCAAGCACAACGCCGCCCAGCTGTTCGGCTTCCTCCACGACAAGCTGGTGAAACACCTTCAGCAGGTCGCGGGTCGCGGCCGGCCCGAGGCGCTCGGAGGTGCCGGTAAACCCGCCCAGATCGACGAACAGGATCGCGGCGTCTTGCGCGCGCGGCGATTTGAGAAAAGCCGGATCATCCGCAATCCGGCGGGACAGAGCCGGAGCGTGAAACAGGCCCAAGGCCTGCCGGGCCATAACCTGCAGCTTGGCCTGCCTGCGGTCGAACATCTGGCGCACCAGCATCAGGCACAAAACCGGCGGCACCGCACCTGCCAGCGGTAGCGCCAGGCTGAACCAGTAACCATTGCCGAAGAGGAGCGCGGCCGCAGCAGCCCACCCCGCCAGCAGGCCCAGGAAAACCGTGCTCCCCGCCGCCAGCGGCAGCAGCGATACCGCCAGAACGCCGCAGGCCGCAAGGGCCAGCGTCACCGCCGCATCCAGCCGCCGCACCCGGCCGCCGCGCACCAGCTGAGAGCCGTGCAGCAAATTGGCGATCCCGGTGGCCAGCACCTCGACTCCCGGCATGACCTGGTCAAAGGGAACGCTAAAACGGTCTCCGACCGCCGTTGCCGTCGCCCCCAGCAGCACCAGCTGCCCGTCCAGGCCGGCCTCCGCCCCGTCCAAAAGCGACTGCGCGCTGATTGTCCTGAGGGTGCCGTGCGCCCCGTAGTAGCGCAGCGGCAGGTGCCAGGCGATGTCCATCGGCCGCACCTCGCCCGCCACCCGTGCGCCTCCCGGCACCAGAGGCACGGCATCACCGAGGAACAGCGACACCGCCTGCAGGACAAAGGACGGGGCAAGGCCTTCGGTTGTCTCGAACACCAATGGCAGGTGCCGCGGCGTGCCGCCTGCATCTGCCGCGATATTGGCAAGTCCGACCGAGGCGGCGGCGGCAAACTCCGGCCGCGGGCCGATTTCGCCGGAAGTCTTCGGGACCGCTGGCCGACCGGTTTCGTCCGGGCCGAACAGCCCGGCTGACGCGATCACCACCGGCAGCGACTCCAATGCCCGCGCCAGCTCGCGGTCCGCTTCGGTGCTGTCGACCAGCAGCAGGTCCAGCGCCACCACCCTGGCACCGCCCGCTGCAATCGCGCGGATCAGCTCCGCCAGCGACCTGCGGCTGACCGGATACCCGCCGGCCGCCGCCACGGTGGCATCATCCAGCGCAACAATTGTCACGTCCGGGGGCGCGGGGCGCGGCCCGGCGATCAGCAGCCGCCAGTCGGCGAACACCGCCTCGGCCCGGTCCAGGGCGCTGGCGCGCCCCGCGATATGGTAAACCCCCAGTAGGCCGGCCCAGGCCCAGGCCGCGATCACCGCCGCCGCTGCAGCCCAAAGCGGCAGCCGCGACTTCATCGCCCAAAGCGCATCAGGAGTGCCGAAACCTTCTCAGCGGGCCATTGCTTCACCTCCATCGGCGTTCCCGCCGACACCGTGACCCCGTCGCCCCCGCCCAGCTCCACCGGATCGCTGCCATCCAGGCGGCGCACTTCGACCAGCCCTTCAACGACGAAAACCGCCGTGCCGACTGCAGTGACGTCTACAACGAACAGAGTGCCGCGCACCGAAACGATGGCGTGCGGGGTCATGATCTGAAATGGCCCCTTGCCGGGCGGCAGCGTGACCAGCACGCCCTGGCTGGTCACATCGACCGACACGGGCGGCGCCTGCAAGGCCGGCAGCCGGAACCCCGATGCGCTTACGTCCGGGGCTTCCGCCTCAATGACCAGCCCGTTCGCGCAGCTCAGAATGACCCGCGGCGGATCGCTCGCTTCGGTTGTTTGGCAGGACCCGCCCTGCTGGCCCACAGCTGCGCTGCTCACCGCAACGGCAGCAGCCAGAACACTGGTAAAAATCAGAAACGCTTTCCTCAACAAGCACCCCCCGCGTTTTCGCCAAGACCGCTTCAGCATGATGATCAGATGCCCATAATGGCCTAGTTTTAGGGGATGACCAAATGAAATGCGGAATCGCCGGATTTCCGGCGCCAAACGCGGATTGTGACGACCATGACGGAGGAAAGCCTCGCCGCCAAAGCTGCGCTGCTGGCACAAAGCGCCCTGTTTGCCGGGCTCGACAGGACGGTGCTGCACGGCCTGGCCGCCCGCGCGCATCTGCGCCGGCATGAGGCCGGCGCGCAGATCTTCCGCTGCGGCTCGCCAGGCGACAGCATGATGGCGATCGCCCGCGGCACCGTGCGGATCAGCGCGATGGCGCCCACCGCACGCGATGTCGTCCTGACCGATCTCAACCAGGGCGACGTCTTCGGCGAAATCGCCCTGCTGGACGGCGGCGGGCGCAGCGCAGACGCGCATGCCCTGACCAATTGCACGCTGCTCATTCTCGAACGGCACGCCTTTCTGCAAGTCCTGCAGACCGCTCCGGACCTGGCCGTCAGGCTGATCGAACTGCTGTGCGCGCGGATGCGCCGCTCGGACGAACGGATGATGGAAATCGCCTTTCTTCAGCTGCCGCCCCGGCTGGCCCGGACCCTGCTGCGCCTGGCGTCCGGCGGCGGCGCCAGGCCGGCAAAACGGCTGGCCCAGTCGCAATCCGAGATCGCAGACATGATCGGCGGATCGCGGGAGAACGTGAACCGCTGCCTGCGCAAATGGCAGAAGGCGGGATTGATCGGCCTGGCTGACGGCTGGATCATCCTTCTGGACC
>NZ_JBQKUH010000037.1:0-44063 GCF_054968485.1 Leisingera sp. G5_S3_59_S7 | reverse complement strand
TGCTGCTTTATACCCCGATCACCGCCTGCACCGCGCGCTGCCAGCGGGCATATGCTGCCTCGCGCGCAGCGGGCTGCATCAGCGGCGCGAACTGGCGGTCGAGCTTCCAGGTGTCGGCAAAGCCGGTTTGATCCGGATAGATCCCGGCCCGCATCCCCGCCAGCCAGGCGGCGCCCAGCGCGGTGGTTTCCTGCATCACCGGGCGGTCGACGGCTGCGCCCAGCAGGTCCGACAGGCTTTGCATCGTCCAGTCGCTGGCGCTCATGCCGCCGTCGACGCGCAGGGTCACGGTGTGGTGGCTGTCGTCCTCCCAGTCGGAGCGCATCGCCTCGTACAGATCGCGGGTCTGGTAGGCAACGCTTTGCAGCGCGGCGCGGGCGAATTCCGCGGGGCCGGAGTTGCGGGTGAGGCCGAACATGCCGCCGCGGCATTCCGGCTCCCAATAGGGTGCGCCGAGGCCGGTGAAGGCGGGCACCAGGATCACGTCCTGGCCCGGGTCGGCGCGCAGGGCCAGTTCGCCGGACTCAGCAGCCTGTTCGATGATGCCCAGCCCGTCGCGCAGCCATTGCACCGCAGCGCCGGCGATGAAGATCGAGCCTTCCAGCGCATAGGTGGGCTTGCCGTCCAGCTGATAGGCGATGGTGGTCAGCATCCGGTTCTTGGACACAACCGGCTGATCGCCGGTATTCAACAGGGCAAAGCAGCCCGTGCCATAGGTGGATTTCATCATTCCCGGCTGGAAACAGGCCTGGCCGATGGTGGCCGCCTGCTGGTCGCCCGCCACGCCAAGGATCGGCACAGCGCCGCCCAGGATTTCCGGGTCGGTGGTGCCGAAGTCCGCGGCGCTGTCCTTCACCTCCGGCAGCATCTGCTGCGGCACGTCCAGAAGATCGCTGATGGTGCGGCTCCAGCGACCCTTGCGGATGTCATACATCAGCGTGCGCGCGGCATTGGTGGCGTCTGTCACGTGGGAGGCGCCGCCGGTCAGGCGCCAGATCAGAAAGCTGTCGACGGTGCCGAACAGCAGATCCCCCGCCGAGGCCCGGTCCCGCGCGCCCGGAACCGTGTCGAGGATCCATTTCACCTTGGTGCCGGAGAAATAAGGGTCCAGCAGCAGACCGGTGCGGTCAGCCACCATGTCAGCATGGCCCGCTGCGCGCAGTTCCTCGCAGATGGCGGCGGTGCGGCGGTCCTGCCAGACGATGGCGTTGTGGATGGCCTTGCCGCTGGATTTGTCCCAGACCACGGTGGTTTCGCGCTGGTTGGTGATGCCGATGCCGGCAATCTCCTTGGCCGAAACATCCAGGTCCGCCATCACCTTGCGGCAGACCGCGACGGTGGTCTCCCAGATCTCCTCCGGGTCATGCTCCACCCAGCCCGCCTGCGGGTAATGCTGGGTGAATTCCTGCTGTGCGGTGCCCGCGACCTGCATTCCCGCATCAAACAGGATTGCCCGGGTCGACGTGGTGCCCTGATCAATTGCCAGAATATAGGTCATCGGCTGCCCTCCAGTCTCCTCTGACCGGAGAGCATAAACGTAAAAGTGTTACCGCTGCCAGCCCCTACTAAGAATTTAGTTGAGGAACCGCGATATTGTCGATGAGACGGATGCCATCCAGCCAGGCGGCGGCCAGAAGACGGGCAGGACGGGAGGGGGTCTCCAGTGCCTCCAGCGTTTCGGCGCAGCGCAGGTCGAAGTATTCCACGTCGCCGAACCCTGCCTCAGCCAGCGCTTGGCGCGCGGCGGCTTCCAGCGGTTCCCAGGGTTCGCCGGCGGTGGCCTTGGCGGCCGCCTCGCGCATGGCCGCGTTCAGGGCCGCGGCCTTGGCCAGCGCCTCTTCCGGCAGCAGCAGGTTGCGCGAGGACATGGCAAGGCCCGACGGCTCGCGCACGGTCTCGCAGCCGATCACCTCGATCGGGATATCCAGATCGCGGGCCATGCGGGTCACCACCATCAGCTGCTGATAGTCCTTCTGGCCGAAAAACGCCTTGTCCGCGCTGGTCTGCAGGAACAGCTTGGCCACTACCGTCGCAACCCCGTCGAAATGGCCGGGGCGGAAGGGGCCCTCCATCACCGCGGTGATGCTGCCGCCGACGGAGACATTGGTGGCATAGCCATCGGGGTAGATCTGATCCGGGTCCGGCACATAGATCAGATCAACGCCATAGGGCGCGAGCTTTTCCGCATCTTCGTTTTCGGTGCGCGGGTAATTCGCCAGATCCTCGGCGTTGTTGAACTGCTTGGGGTTCACAAAGATGGTCACGATCACCCGGTCGCAGGCCTGTTTGGCGGCCTCCACCAGCGACAGGTGGCCTGCGTGCAGCGCCCCCATCGTCGGCACCAGGCCGATGGTTTCACCAGCGCGGCGCCAGTCCGCCGTCTTGGCGCGCAGATCAGCCAGGCGGCGCAGGATCGGGGCAGTCATGTCAGCAGTCATCCTTTGGAGGGCGCCTGATCGGCAAAGACGTGCTCTGCCGCGGGGAAGGTCCGCGCCCGCACTTCGGCGGCGTATTCGGAGATGCCGGCCTCTGCCAGCGGGCCAAGGTCGGCGTAGCGTTTCACGAACTTCGGCTTGAAGGCGGTGAAGAAGCCCAGCATGTCATCAACCACCAGGATCTGCCCGTCGCAGCCGGCGCTGGCGCCGATACCAATGGTGGGGATCGCGACCTCTGCGGTGATCTTGTCGGCCAGTTTCTGCGGCACCTTTTCCAGCACAACTGAGAAGGCCCCGGCGTCGGCGACCGCGCGGGCATCGGCCAGCACTGCCTCTGCCTGCGCGTCACGGCCCTGCACCTTGTAGCCGCCCAGGGTGTTGATCGACTGCGGCGTCAGGCCGATGTGGGCCATCACCGGGATGCCGCGTTTGACCAGGAAGCGGATGGTTTCGGCCATCTCCACGCCGCCTTCCAGCTTGACCGCGGCGCAGCCGGTTTCCGCCATCAGCCGGGCAGCGTTGCGGAACGCCTGCTGCGGGCCTTCCTCGTAACTGCCGAAGGGCATGTCGATCACCAGCATCGCCTGGCTGAGCCCCCGCGCGACCGCCTGGCCGTGCAGGATCATCATCTCCATCGTCACGCCCAGAGTGGAGGTGAGCCCATGCAGCACCATGCCGACGCTGTCGCCGACCAGCACGAAGTCGCAGTGCTTGTCCATCAGCCGCGCCATCGGCGTGGTGTAGGCCGTCAGGCTCACCAAAGGGGTTCCGCCCTTGCGGGCCCGGATGTCTTCGGCGTTGGGCGCCTGTTTCTTGGCTGTTGCGCTCATGGCTTCCTGTCCGCGGTTCAAGAGTGGGCACGGATTATCAATTTACGCCGCGTGCTTCCAGTGGGCGAAATGTCCCCCACCCTTGATTACGCTTGGGAAACAGGGAAACTCGTTTCCAATAGGCGCCGAACACGGCCCGCAGATTGTACACGGGGAGTTTTCCAATGGCATTGAAATCACTTGTTTTTGCGGCCGGTTCCGCATTGGCCCTGGCGGCGGGCGGCGCCTGGGCCAAGGACAGCGTCACCATCGCCATGCAGCTGGAGCCGCCGCATCTGGACCCGACCAGTGCTGCCGCGCAGGCCATCGACTCGGTTGTCTACAGCAACATTTTCGAGGGGCTGACCCGGTTCATGGGCGATGGCTCCGTGGTGCCGGGGCTGGCGGAAAGCTGGGAAATTTCCGGGGACGGCACCGTCTATACGTTCCGCTTGCGGGAGGGGGTGACCTTCCACGACGGCAGCGCGATGGATGCGGAAGACGTGAAATTCTCGCTCGACCGCGCCCGGGCCGAGGACAGCACCAATGCGCAGAAGGCGCTGTTTGAGGGGATTACAGCGGTCGAGGCGGTAGACCCGCAGACGGTGCGGATCACGCTAGAGGCGCCGAACGGCAGCCTGCTCTTCAACCTTGCCTGGGGCGACGCGGTGATCGTGGCACCCGAAAGCGTTGAGGACATCAAGACCAATCCGGTCGGCACCGGCGCCTTTACGTTCCAGGAATGGGTGCAGGGCGACCGTATCACGCTGGCGCGCAACCCGGACTATTGGGGGGAGCAGCCCGCGCTGGCCTCGGCCAAGTTCAAGTTCATCTCGGACCCGACCGCTGCGTTCGCCGCAATGATGGCGGAGGATATCGACGCCTTCGACAACTTCCCGGCGCCGGAGAATCTGCCGCAGTTCGAGGCCGATCCGCGGTTCCAGGTGCTGGTCGGCTCGACCGAGGGTGAGACGATCCTGTCGACCAACAACAAGCAGCCGCCGTTTGACGACATCCGGGTGCGCCAGGCGCTGGCCCATGCCATCGACCGGCAGGCGATCATCGACGGCGCCATGTTTGGTTACGGCACCCCGATCGGCACCCATTTTGCGCCGCACCATCCGGCCTACAAGGATTTGACCGGCATGTCCGCCTATGACCCGGAGCAGGCCAAGGCGCTGCTGGCGGAGGCCGGTTTCACGGAGGGGTTCGAGACCACCCTGCACCTGCCGCCGCCCTCCTATGCGCGGCGCGGCGGAGAGATCATCGCAGCACAGCTGGCTGCGGTGGGGATCAAGGCCGAGATCATCAACGTCGAATGGGCGCAATGGCTGGAGACCGTGTTCCGCGGCAAGACCTTTGGCCTCACCATCGTTAGCCATACCGAGCCGATGGACATCGGGATCTATGCCCGGCCCGAGTATTACTTTCAGTATGACAGCAAGGCGGTTCAGGAACTGATGGCCAAGCTGAACGCGACCACCGACCCGGACAGCCGCACCGCGCTGCTGCAGGAGGCGCAGGAGATGATCGCGGCGGATTATGTGAACGGCTACCTGTTCCAGCTGGCGAAACTGGGCGTGGCCAAAGCCGGACTGCAGGGGCTGTGGGAGAACGCGCCGACAGCGGCCATTGACCTGACGGCGATCAGCTGGGCGGAGTAGCGATCGCCCCTGTTCACGAAGGGCAGCGCCCGTCCCGGCGGGGTGGGAAGCGAAGCGCCCGCCCCGTGGGGGGCGGGACGGGCGCTGCCCGGCCTGCGGCCAGGCGGTGCTAACTTTGAAGCCTGCGTCTTGTTCGCAAGAACTGCACGCGTTCCCGGATTTCCTGCCGCACCTCTCCACCCCGCGGCTGATCGCGCAATGTAGTAAACCAATGCTCCGGCGGGTTGCGGCCCAGGCGGTTGCCGTTGAACTCCAGCCCGCGCAGGATCGCCTCGCCCGCCGCCGGCAGCCTTTTGGGCACCTCGAAGCCGTTCAGCGCGGCCCAGACCCCGGCCCAGAGCCGCCCGACCGACCACGGGTTATAGCCGCCGCCGCCCAGCACCAGATAGCGCGGCGCCATGCCCATCAGCGCCCGCACCACCGCCCAATGGGCGTTGTTCGAGAGGTCCAGATGCGGCAGCGGATCTTCGGTAACGGCATCCGCCCCGCATTGCAGCACGATGGCATCCGGCCGGAACGCCTCTACCGCCGGCAGGATCAGTGCATCGCGGATATGGGCCATCTCGTCGTCATTGAAACCGCGCGGCACTGGCAGGTTCAGGGCGGAACCGCCCGCGTCCTCCTCCAGCGTGCCGGTCTTCGGCCAGAGGTTTTCCTCATGCACCGAGATCATCAGCACATCCGCGTCGCCGGCAAAGCCGTGCTCCACCCCGTCGGAATGGTGCGCGTCGATGTCCACATAGGCGATCCGCTGCGCGCCGTGATGGCGCAGCGACAGCATCGCCAGAACCGGGTCGTTCAGATAGCAAAAGCCGTTGGCCCGGTCCGGCATCCCATGATGGGTGCCGCCCGCGGGGTTATAGACGATGCCGCCCTGCGCCAGCAGCTCCCCCGCCAGGATCGACCCGCCCGCAGCCGTGGCCGGGCGGCGGAAGATTTCCGGGAACACCGGGTTGGAGATGGTGCCAAGATGATGCCGCGCGCGCACCGCTTCGCTCACCGCCTGCGCCGCTTCTGCTGCCTGCAGTGCTGCGACGTAGTCCGGCGTATGCCAGACCGTCAGCGCCGCGGGCTTGGCGCGGGGTGAGTTCACATAGACCGCATCCGGCAGCCAGCCCAGCGCACGCGAGAGGTCCATCACGGTAGACACCCGAGGCACCCGCAAGGGATGGGTACGGCCATAGGACGAGGTGCGGTAGATTTCCGAACCGATGAACAGGGGGCGGGACAGCATGGCACAGTGATAGCCTGCTCCTGCCTGCATGCGGAAGCCCTGCTTGCCGCCATACCGCCCCGCACCGGCAGTTCCGCCCCAACCCTTTGACGCTGCGCCTTTATTACACTCCGCGGCTGTTTTGCCGCCGCGCCCCTCTGGACCGCACCGCCGCGCGCTCCTAACGTGGCGGCTATGCTGCGTTACGCCCTGAAACGCCTGTTATCGCTGATCCTCAGCCTGGCTGTTGCCTCGCTGGTGATTTTCCTTGTGGTGGAGGTGGCGCCCGGCGACCCCGCATCGTTCATGCTGGGCGTCAATGCGCAGGCGGACACGGTGGCGGCCCTGAGGGCGGAGCTGGGTCTGGATCAAAGCAAAGCCGCCCGTTACCTCAGTTGGGTGGCAGGGATGCTGGGCGGCGATTTCGGCACCTCTTACACCTACCGGACGCCGGTTGCGGGGATGATCGCCGACCGGCTGTGGGTGTCGCTGCCGCTGGCGCTTTTTGCGCTGACGCTGTCGACGCTGATCGCCTTTCCCGCGGGCATTTACGCCGCCGCCCGCCGCGGCAAGCCGGGCGACATGGCGGTGATGGGCGCGACCCAGCTGGGGGTGGCAGTCCCGAACTTCTGGTTTGCGATGATGCTGGTGCTGATCTTTGCCATCAACCTGCGCTGGTTCGGGGCCGGCGGGTTTCCGGGCTGGGAGGCGGGGATTTGGGCCGGGCTGCATGCCCTTACCCTGCCCGCCATTGCGCTGGCCCTGCCGCAGGCGGCGATTCTCACCCGCGTCATGCGCTCGGCGCTGCTGGATATCCTGGGTGAGGATTTCATGCGCACCGCCCGCGCCAAGGGTCTGACCCGGCGCCAAGCGCTGTGGCGGCACGGGGTGCGCAACGCCCTGATCCCGGTGCTGACGATCATCGGCCTGCAATTCTCCTTCCTGCTGGCGGGCGCCATCATCATCGAGCAGGTGTTCTTTCTGCCCGGCCTTGGACGGCTGGTGTTCCAGGCGATTTCCGCGCGCGATCTGATCGTGGTGGAATCGGTTGTGATGCTGCTGGTTTTTGCCGTCATCACGGTGAACTTCCTGGTCGATCTCGCCTATGCGCTGGTGGACCCGCGGCTGAGGAGCCGGGCATGACCCGCAACCTGATCCTTGGCGCTGTTCTCTCCTCGCTGGTGCTGCTGGCGGCGCTGGTGTCGTTTGTCTGGACGCCGTTTGACCACACTGCGATGAACATCCCGGCCAAGCTGCAAACCCCAAACGCGCAGCACTGGCTGGGCACCGATCATTTCGGGCGGGACCTGATGTCGATGATCATGGTGGGCGCGCGCACCTCCATCGCCGTCGCCCTGGTCGCGGTTGGCATCGGCATGGGCGCTGGCGTGCCGCTGGGGCTGACAGCGGCGGCGCGCAAAGGCTCCTGGCTGGATGAGATGATCATGCGCGGCAATGACTTGGTCTTTGCCTTCCCCTCGCTGGTGATTGCGATCCTGATCACTGCTGTTTTGGGGGCTGGCGCCATCAACGCAATTATCGCCATCGGGATCTTCAACATCCCCGTCTTTGCCCGCATCACCCGCGGCGCGGCACTAAGCCTTTGGGAGCGGGAATTCATCCTGGCCGCCCGCGTTGCCGGGAAAAGCGCGGCGCGGATCTCAGCGGAGCATATCCTGCCCAACGTCACTAATCTGCTGATCGTGCAGGGCACAATTCAGTTCTCGCTTGGCATTCTGGCCGAGGCGGGCCTGTCCTATGTCGGCTTGGGCGCGCAGCCGCCAACCCCCAGCTGGGGGCGGATGCTGGCCGATGCGCAGACCATGGTCAGCTTTGCGCCGCATCTGGCGCTGGTGCCGGGCACCGCGATCATCTTGACGGTGATGGGGCTGAACCTGCTGGGCGACGGGCTGCGCGACCATTTGGACCCGAAACTGCGGGTGGCGCGGACATGACCCTGCTGGATGTAACCCATCTGTCACTCGACATCGGCTGCTATCCGGTGCTGAAGGATGTCTCATTCCACATCGAGCCGGGCGAAATCGTCGCTGTCACCGGCGAAAGCGGCTCTGGCAAGTCGATGACCGCGCTGGCGGTGATGCAACTGCTGCCTGAGCGGGCCCGGGCCAAGGGCTATGTCACGCTGAACGGCACGCAGTTGCTGGACCAGTCCGAGACGCAGATGTGCGTCCTGCGCGGCCAGTCCATCGGCATGGTGTTTCAGGAGCCGATGACGGCGCTCAATCCGGTCAAGACCATCGGTGCGCAGGTGATGGAAACCATCCTGATCCACAAGGCGATGCCGCGCGAGCAAGCCGAGGCCCGCGCCCGCGAAGTGCTGGAGCGGGTCGGGCTGCCGGAGGACCGCTTCCCGCTCAGCCGTTATCCGCATGAGCTGTCGGGCGGCCAGCGCCAGCGGGTGGTGATCGCCATGGCTATCGCCCTGCGCCCCAAGCTGCTGATCGCGGATGAGCCGACGACGGCGCTGGACGTGACCACACAGGCGCAGATCCTCGGCCTGTTGAAGGATCTGGTGCAGGACTATGGCATGGGGCTGTTGATTATCACCCACGATCTGGCGGTGGTCGCGGATCTGGCCGACCGGATCGTCGTCATGCGCCATGGCGAGGTGGTGGAGACCGGCCACACCGGCTGGCTGCTGCGCAATATGCGCCACCCCTACACGCGGATGCTGTTCGCGGCCTCGAACCACAAGGTGGCCTTGCCCGATCCGCCCGCCCCGGCCCCGCTGCTGGAGGTCAAAGGGGCTGTCCGCGACTACAAAACCCCGCGCCCGTCGCTGTTTGCCAAACCCGGCACGTTCCGGGCGGTGAATGATGTCTCCTTTACCCTGAACCGCGGTGAACGGCTGGGACTGGTGGGTGAGTCCGGCTGCGGCAAGTCGACACTAACACGGGCAATTCTGGGTCTGGAGCCGCTGCAGGACGGGGAGATCCGGCTGGATGGCGCACCTGTGACGACTCAGCTGGATCCCGCGATCCGGCGCAAGATGCAGGTGGTGTTTCAGGATCCTTACGGCAGCTTCAACCCGCGCCACCGGGTGGACCGGCTGATCACCGAACCCTTCCATATGCTGCCCGATCCGCCCTCTGGCGCCGCGCGCAGGGATCTGATCGCCGAAACCCTGACTGCCGTCGGGATGAAACCGGAGGATGCCGGCAAATACATCCACCAGTTCTCCGGCGGGCAGCGCCAGCGCATCGCCATTGCCCGCGCCCTGATCACAAGGCCGGAGCTGATCATCTTTGACGAGGCGGTCTCGGCACTGGACGTCTCGGTGCGCGCCCGCATCCTCGACCTGCTGGCAGAGCTGTGCGCGGCCTACAGCCTCACCTATCTGTTCATCAGCCACGACCTGAGCGTGGTGCGCACGATCACAGACCGCTGCCTGGTGATGCAAAAGGGCGAAATCGTCGAACAGGGCGGGACTGAAGAGGTGTTTTCCAATCCCCAGCACCCCTACACGCGCCAATTGATCGCCGCCGCGCCGGTGCTGCCGGATCTGGATCAGGGGGCCGCATGAGCCTGGCGTTGTCGCTGATCGTGCCGCGGGAGCAGGCGCTGCTGGCAGCGGCGCTGGCGCCCTATTTTGCAGAGGTGGCGCCCGATGCCGCCATCGACCCGACGGTCCGCGCAGGCCAGATGCTGAACCGCAAGGACGTGACCGCCTTCTGGATCCGCAAGGACACCCAGCGCATCGGCTTTGCCATCGTGCTGAACCTGCCCGACGACCGGCGCGAGCTGTCGGAATTCTGCATCCTGCCGCAGCACCGCCGCCTGGGCTGGGGCCAGCAGGCTGCCCGGATCATCCTGCGCGAGTTTCCGGGCCGCTGGCGCATGGGGCTTTCGAAACACTCGCGTGAGGCGGTGGCCTTCTGGGGCACCAGCCTCAGCGCCATGCCCGGCATCCGGGACTTGCGCGAAGGCGCACCCTTCACCGAACATCAGATTAAAAGCTACAGCTTCGACATCGCAGGAGCGCATGATGACTGACACTTCCCCGCTATGGTTCGACCCCGCACTCTGCCTGATTGGCGGCAAGTGGATGCCCGCGGCCAGCGGCGGCACCCTGCCGCTGGTGAACCCTTCGGACGGCAGCGAAATCTGCCACATCGCCCGCGGCGGCGCGGCGGATATCGAGGCCGCGGTGCAGGAGGCACAGGCGGCGCTGGACGGCGGATGGGGCCGCATGACCGCGCTGGAGCGGGGCCGCATCCTGAACCGGATCGGCCAGTTCGTGCTGGAGCGGGTGGAGCTGCTGGCTGCGCTGGAGGCAATGGATGTGGGCAAGCCGCTGACCCAGGCCCGCGCCGATGCGGTGGCGCTGGCGCGCTACTGCGAGTTCTACGGCGGCGCGGCGGACAAGGTGATGGGGGAGACCATCCCCTATCTGGACGGCTACACCGTCTATACCCTGCGCGAGCCGCATGGGGCCACAGGCCATATCGTGCCCTGGAACTATCCGATGCAGATCATCGGCCGGTCCGTCGGCGCGGCCCTGGCGATGGGCAATGCCTGCGTGCTGAAACCGGCAGAGGAAGCCTGCCTGACCGCCTTGGCATTCGCCCATATCGCCATGGAGGCCGGGCTGCCCGCGGGTGCTCTGAACGTGGTGCCGGGATTGGGGGCTGAGGCCGGGGCGGCGCTGGCCGGGCATCCCGGCGTGCATCACATCTCATTCACCGGGTCGGTGCGCACAGGGGCGCTGGTGCAGCAGGCGGCGGGGGCCAATGTGGTGCCGGTCACGCTGGAGCTGGGCGGTAAATCCCCGCAGCTCGTGTTTGACGACGCCGATCTGGACGCTGCGCTGCCGTTCCTGGTCAATGCAGGCATCCAGAACGCGGGCCAGACCTGTTCGGCCTCCTCGCGCATTCTGGTCCAGCGCGGGGTGTATGAGGAGGTGAAGACGCGCATGGCGGAGGCCTATGGCGCGCTGACCGTGGGTCCGGCGGCAGAGGATCTGCGGGTCGGGCCGCTGATCTCTGCCCGGCAGAAGCAGATTGTCGAAGGGTATCTGAAACAGGGGGCAGACCTGCCCGTGGCGGCACAGGGGCAAATTGTGAGCCAGGCGCCGGAAAGCGGCGCCTATGTGCGCCCTACCCTGTTTGCGGACGTGCCGGAGGATCATGCGCTGGCGCGGGAGGAGATCTTTGGCCCGGTGCAGGTGCTGATCCCGTTCGACACAGAAGAGGACGCGCTGCGGGTTGCCAATGCCACTGACTACGGGCTGGTCGCCAGCGTCTGGACCCGCGACGGGGCGCGGCAGATGCGGCTGGCGAAGAAATTGCGGGCGGGCCAGGTCTTCCTCAACAACTACGGGGCCGGCGGCGGGGTGGAGCTGCCCTTTGGCGGGGTCGGGAAGTCCGGACACGGGCGCGAGAAAGGCTTTGAGGCGCTCTACGGGTTTTCGCAGCTCAAGACCGTGGCGGCGCATCACGGCTGAGGACACGCGCCTCTTTCATCTTTCCCAAGTACTCCGGGGGTGAGGCCGCCAGGCCGAGGGGGCAGCGCCCCCTCCTGTGCCCTCAGACGATAACGTCCTGCCGCTCCTGCTCTCCGACACCGAACACGCGCTTGTAGCGCGCGATTTCCTCCGGCGGGCCCATCGCCTTTTCCGGGTTGTCGGACAGTTTCACCGTCGGCCGGCCATTGGCGGCAACCGCCTTGCAGACCAGCGAGAAAGGCGCCAGCGCATCGTCCGGAACCAGGCCGCGGAAGTCGTTCGTCAGCAACGTGCCCCAGCCGAAAGAGACCTTGGTGCGGCCCGAAAACTGCGCGTGCAGGTCCTGGATCTGCGGCACGTCGAGGCCGTCGGAGAAGATCACCCGCTTTTCCGCCGGATCCTCGCCGCGCTCCTTCCACCAGTTGATCGCCACCTCGGCGCCCTTGGCCGGGTCGCCGCTGTCGATGCGGATGCCGGTCCAGCCCGCCAGCCAGTCCGGAGCGCGGTCCAGGAAGCCTTGGGTGCCATAGGTATCGGGCAGGATGATGCGCAGGTTGCCCTCGTGCTCATCATGCCAGTCGGACAGCACGTCATAGGGGGCCTGCGCCAGGTCCGCGTCGCTGTCCGCCAGCGCCGAATAAACCATCGGCAGCTCATGGGCATTGGTGCCGATCGCCTCCACCTCGCGGCGCATGGCGATGAGGCAGTTGGAGGTGCCGGTGAACTTCTCTCCCAGCCCCTCGATCATGGCCTGCACGCACCAGTCCTGCCACAGAAAGGAGTGGCGGCGGCGGGTGCCGAAATCGGCAATCGTCAAGCCGTCAATCTCGCGCAGGCGCTCAATCTTTTCCCAGACGCGGGTCATGGCGCGGGCATAGAGCACCTGCAGCTCAAACCGGCCCATCTTGTCCAGAACCGCGCGCGAGCGCAGCTCCATCAGCACCGCAAGCGCCGGGATTTCCCACAGCATGACCTCGTGCCATTTGCCCTCGAACGTCAGCTCATACTGATCGCCCTTGCGCTCCAGATGGTAGGGCGGCAGGCGCAGGCCCTCAAACCACTCCATGAAATCCGGGCGGAACATCTGGCGTTTGCCATAGAAGGTATTGCCGCGCAGCCAGGTGCTTTCGCCGCGGCTGAGCGACAGCGAGCGGATGTGGTCCAGCTGTTCGCGCAGCTCGCCCTCGTCTATCAGCCGGGCCAGCGGCACATGGGTGGAGCGGTTGATCAGCGAGAAAGTCACCGTGGTGTCCGGCTTGTTGCGGAACACCGACTGGCACATCAGCAGCTTGTAGAAATCGGTGTCGATCAGCGACCGGATGATCGGGTCGATCTTCCATTTGTGATTATAGACGCGGGTTGCAATATCCACCGGCGGCCTCGTGCTTAGGGAGTCATTGTTTGATAGGATAGCGCGCCTGCGGGGGCAAAGGAAATCAGCCCGCGCGGCGGGACTGCGCCTGCGGCGCCAATTGCACCAGCAGGTCCAGAAGCTTGCCGCGGTTGACGGGTTTGCTCATGAATTCGTCCATGCCGGCGGTCAGGCAGGCCTCGCGGTCGGAGTCGAAGGCGTTTGCCGTCAGCGCAACAATTGCGGGCTGCGGCCGCGCCAAGGCACGGATCGCGCGGGTGGCTTCCAGCCCGTCCATCTCCGGCATCGACATGTCCATCAGGATGATATCCGGGGCAAACGCCTCGAACTGCGCAACCGCTTCGCGCCCGTTTTCGGCGAAGACCACCTCCGCCGGGGTGGGCTGCAGAAATTTCTCCATCAGCACCCGGTTCACTGCGTTATCTTCCGCCACCAGTACCCGCAGCCCTTCCAGAGCGGCCATGCCGCCCGCCTGCGGCGCAGCGGCGGGCACTGCTGCCAGCTCTGCCCGGGGCGGATCCAATTGCAGCCGCACGGTAAAACAGGACCCCAGCCCCACTTCGGAATTCACCGTAATGCTGCCGCCCATCGCCTCTGCCAGACGGCGTGAAATGGCGAGCCCGAGACCAGTGCCGCCAAAGCGGCGGCTGATGGCGGCATCCGCCTGGGAGAAGCGTTCGAACACCTTGGAGAGCATATCCTTGGGGATACCGATCCCGGTGTCAGCAACGGAAAACACCAGATCGAAGCCCTGCTCTGCCGGTTCGGCATCCAGCGTCACCAGCACGCGGCCGTGTTCGGTGAACTTGATCGCGTTTCCGGCAAGGTTCAGCAGGATCTGGCGGATCCGCCGGTCATCGCCGTGCAGCTGTGCCGGCACGCGCTCCTTGATGTCCAGCAGAAGATCCAGCCCCTTGGCTTCCGCCTCAGCACCCAGCAGGCGCATGGTTTGCTCGAAACAGGCGCGCGGGTCAAAATCAGTGCGGCTGAGGGCGACCCCCTCGGCATCCATTTTGGAGAAATCCAGGACATCGTTGATCAGCATCAGCAGGGTATCCGCCGAGCTGAGAATGGCGCCGGCGTAAAGGTCCTGTTCTTCGTTCAGGCCGCTGTCGCGCAACAGTTGCGCCATGCCGATCACCCCGTTCATCGGGGTGCGGATCTCATGGCTCATCGTCGCCAGGAACTCCGCCTTGGCACGGGCGCCTTCCTCAGCCGCGATCCGCGCCTCTTCCAGCTGCCGGGCGTGTTCCTTGGCGGCAGATATATCACGTTCCACCGCGATCAGGGTTTCCAGTTCCCCGTCGCTGTTGCGCATTGCCACCTGGCTGGTCTCGATCCAGACGTGCTGCCCGTCCTTGCGCCGGTTGCAGATTTCCACCCGCACCGGACGGGCCTTGCGGACGCTGTCCTGCAGCAGCCTGATGGTGGCAGAATCGGTCTTGCCGCTGTTCAGCAAGTCGCCGGGCAGCCGGCCCAGCGCCTCGTCAAAGGAGTAGCCGGTGATGCGGGTGAAGCTCTCGTTGACCCAGGTGATCCGCCCCTCCCGGTCCATCAGCATCACGCTGTCATTGGCGTTTTCCGCGACCAGCGCCAGGCGTTTGGCCTGCATCTGCTGAGCGGAGAGTTCAGCATAGGCGGCTTCCAGTTCCTGCTGCTGCTGGGCCTGCGCCAGCATGTTGGCGCGCGTCCGGCTGAAGTTGCGCCTGACAAAGCCGAGGAACCATAAATAGGACGTATAAAACACCAGCAGACCGGCCAGATGCAGCTGGTAAGATGCCGCCATTTCCGGGGCCTCAAGGATCGGGAACATGAGGAAGGCAACCGGCAGAGCCGCATAGGTGACCAGTTTGGCGATGACGGCCTGCGGATGGTAGGGCAGCACCAGCCCGGCATTGATTGCCGAGCCCAGAAGCAGGCCGACCGTGAACAGCGGCTCTGCATGGGCCTCCGGCTGCAGGGACTGTAACTCAACCCAGAACGGAAGCGACGCAGCCGCGCTGAGCGCCAGCCCGTGCAGGAGGGCGGTCAGCGCTGTCAGCAGCCGCAAGACGCCCTCGCTCATCCCGCGGCTGGCCAGGTGTCCGGCCCGGCGCAGCAGCAAGCAATCCACCGCATCCCCGGCACAGGTCACGGCATAGGCCAGCAGCGCATAATGAAACGGGACGATCAGCCCCAGAACAAGAAACGCCATTCCCACGTAGAGCTGGCGGCCCCAGAACATCCGCACACGGCCGCGGGCGTAGCGCAGCAGCAGCTCCAGCGAGCCGTACCGCTTGTAGTAGCTGGCCAGCGGGCCGGTGGCGGCCCCGTCCGTAATATCCATCAAAACGCCTTGCCGTCGGTGAGTCCGCACAGCATAGGCCGGCTTTTGTTAATTTTCCGGCAAGTCAACTCAGGATTGAAGCGCAATGCCTGCCTCTTTCATCTGGTCCAGGGCCGCCTGCAGCGAGCCGTCCAGATCAATCGCCCGGCAGGCGGCCAGGTCAACCGTCACGTCAAACCCAAGCCGGGCGGCGTCCAGCGCCGTGAAGGCAACGCAAAAATCGGTGGCCAGTCCGGCCAGAGTCAGCCGGGTTATGCCCCGGCTGCGCAGGTAGCCCTCCAGCCCGGTGGGCGTGGCCTTGTCGTTCTCGAAAAAGCCGGAATAGCTGTCGATTGCGGGGCGGAAGCCCTTGCGGATGATCAGGTCGCCATCGGTGCGCAGATCCTTGTGGAAGGCCGCCCCCTCGGTGCCCTGCACGCAGTGATCGGGCCATAATACCTGGGTCCCATAGGGCATCTCCACTGTCTCGTACGGGGACTTGCCCGGATGCGCAGAGGCGAAAGAGGAATGCCCCGCCGGGTGCCAGTCCTGGGTCAGGATCACGGCGTCAAACCGGTCCATCATCGCGTTGATGGGGGCCACCACCTCATCCCCGCCAGGCACGGCCAATGCGCCGCCCGGGCAGAAGTCATTCTGCACATCCACAACGATCAGGGCCTGGGTCATCGGCAACTCCTTTGCTGGCTTGCACAATTTGTAACGGGACAAGTGCCGCTTGGGAACTCCCGCTGGCGGGCGGCGGGCCGGCGCAGGTGAAAACATACATGCAACGCCCTTGTTTTATTGGCCGCGCGCAGGTGGTTCTTGGTCTTGAAAACCGCGCGCCATGGTTCTAAGGCCGGGGCATGTACACGATTGCTGCCCTCTATCACTTCACCCGTTTTCCCGATCCCGCCGCCATCCGCCCGGCGCTGCTGGAGCTGTGCCAGGCGCAAGGCGTCAAGGGCTCGCTGCTGCTGGCGCAGGAGGGGATCAATGGCACCATCGCCGGCCCGCGCGCAGGCATTGATGCGGTGCTGGCCCATATCAAATCCCTGCCGGGCTGCGCGGCGCTGGACTGGAAGGAAGCCACCGCGGCCGAGCCGCCCTTTGGCAAGATGAAGGTGCGGCTGAAGAAAGAGATCGTCACCATGGGCCAGCCGGACGTGGATCCGCTGGCGTCTGTCGGGCATTACGTCGAGCCGGAGGAATGGAACGATCTGATCCGGCAGGACGATGTGGTGCTGATCGACACCCGCAACGATTACGAAGTAGCAATCGGCACCTTTGAGGGCGCGATTGACCCCAAGACCGAAAGTTTCCGCGACTTCCCCGCCTGGTGGGAGGAGAACAAGGACCGCTTTCACAACAAGCGGGTTGCGATGTTCTGCACCGGCGGCATCCGCTGCGAGAAATCGACCAACTACCTGCTGGGCCAGGGGGTGGAGGACGTCTATCACCTGAAGGGCGGCATCCTGCGGTATCTGGAGGAAATGCCCGCCGAGAACAGCACCTGGGAAGGCGAATGCTTTGTGTTCGACAACCGGGTGTCGGTCGGCCACGGGCTGGTGGAAGGCCCGCATGAGCTGTGCCACGGCTGCCGCCGCCCGATCCTGCCGGAGGACAAGGCGCGTCCCGAGTTTGAGCAGGGCGTCAGCTGCCACCTGTGCATTGATGAAACCTCGGAAGAGGACAAGGCGCGGTTCCGCGAGCGGCAGAAGCAGATGAAGCTGGCGCGCGAGCGCGGCGAGGATCACCTGGGCAGCATCCCGCTGTAAGCCGTGCGCGGAAACAGACAGGCAAGGGTGCTGCACCTGTTCGGCCACCTTACCGTATTGCGGTGAGCGTCTGCCCGGGCGGGGGCGGAACGCGCCCGCCGTGGGGCGGGCAGGCGCGTGCCCGCCGCTGGCGCGACGGGCCAGTGACTACAATTGCAAGGCATGAAAAAGGCCGCTGCCCGTCGGGACAGCGGCCTTTTTGTCTTCCGGTACTGCAGCGTCAGTCGCTGCTCAGGCCCAGATAACTGCGGGTGCTGGCCAGGAGGCCCGCTCCGTGGGCCGGGGCCAGCAGGCCCGCGTGGTCTTCGCCTTCGGCTGCGGCCATATCGGGCAGCTGGTGGGCGATGCCCTTGTGGCAGCTGATGCAGGTCTTTTCGCCGGTGAACAGGAAGCGCTCATGCGCGTCCGCCGCCCGCTTGGACTGGCGGGTGATGTCCATCGACTCGTCGGAGTGGCAGTTGCGGCATTCCAGCGAGTCGTTGGCCTCAAGCCGCGCCCATTCGTGCTGCGCCAGTTCCAGGCGGTGCTCCAGGAACTTCTCCCGCGTGTTGATGGTGCCGAAGATCTTGCCCCAGACCTCCTTGGAGGCCTGCATCTTGCGGGCGATCTTGTTGGTCCAGTTGTGCGGCACGTGGCAGTCCGGGCAGGAGGCCCGCACACCGGAGCGGTTGGAATAGTGGATCGTTGGCTTCAGCTCCTCGAACACGTTGTCGCGCATTTCGTGGCAGCTGGTGCAGAAGGCCTCAGTGTTGGTGACCTCAAGTGCGGTGTTGAAGCCGCCCCAGAAGATGATGCCCATCACAAAGCCGCCCATGGTCAGGAAACCGAGCGAGAAATAGGCGCTGGGACGCCTGATGATCCACCAGAGACGTTTCAGAAAACCCCACATCAGTCAGACCCGCCCTGTTTGGAATGGACGTAGTCCAGCACCTTGTCCACATCGACGAACTCATTCTCGACCAGCGGCCGGGCATTGGTCTGCACCACGTGGCACTGGGTGCAGAAATAGCGCCGCGGGCTGACCGCGCCGAGGGTCTGGCCCTCGCGGTTCATGAAGTGGGTGACCGAGATCATCGGCGCCTGGCTGACTTCCACAGCCGTGCGGCTGTGGCAGGTCAGGCATTTGTTGGAGTTCAGATCGACCTGGTAGTTGTCGGTCTTGTGCGGGATCAGCGGCGGCTGATCCGGGTAGTTGCGCACCTGGCGGATGTCGGTGTTGACGATGCCGGGGATCTGAGTGGCTTCGCCCTGCGCGTCCAGCGGCGCGGTGTTGCGCAGCGTGGCGACCTGGTTCTGGGCGAAGGCGGCCGAAGCCAGCAGGATCGGTGCGGCCAGGATGGCGAGACGGAGATGTTTCATGACGGGCCTCACACTGCTTCGATACGGACTGCGCATTTTTTGAAGTCCGTCTGTTTCGAGATCGGATCGGTGGCGTCCAGCGTGACCTTGTTGATCAGCCGGCGCGCATCGAACCAGGGCACAAAGACCAGGCCTTTGGGCGGCTTGTTGCGGCCGCGGGTTTCAATCCGGGTGCGGATTTCGCCGCGCCGCGAGATCACCCGCACCTCGGTGCCGCGCCGGAAGCCCTGGGCCTTGGCGTCATCCGGGTGCATATAGCAGAGCGCATCCGGCACCGCCTGATACAGCTCCGGCACCCGCTGGGTCATCGAGCCGGAGTGCCAGTGCTCCAGAACCCGGCCGGTGGTCAGCCACATCGGGTATTCCTCATCCGGGCTTTCCGCCGGCGGCTCATAGGGCAGTGCAAAGATCACCGCCTTGCCGTCGGGCTTGCCGTAGAACTCATAGTCCGAGCCGGGTTTGACGTAGGGGTCAGAGCCTTCTTTGAAGCGCCAGCGGGTTTCCTTGCCGTCCACAACGGGCCAGCGCAGGCCGCGCACCTCGTGGTAGGTGTCGAAGGGCGCCAGATCGTGCGCCTTGCCGCGGCCGAATTCGGCGTATTCCTCGAACAGGCCCTTCTGGATGTAAAAGCCGAAGTCCTCGGATTCGTGGTTGCCGTATTCGCGGGCCTTCTCGGACAGCTCGTATTTGTCGACCTTGCCGTTGGCGAACAGCACCTCGAACAGGGTCTTGCCCTTGTACTCGGGGTTGGCGTCCAGGATTTCGGCCGGCCAGACCTCATCCGTGGTGAAGCGCTTGGAGAATTCAGCCAGCTGCCACAGGTCGGACTTGGATTCGCCCGGTGCGTTGACCAGCTGATACCAGAACTGGGTGCGGCGTTCGGCGTTGCCGTAGGCGCCTTCCTTCTCCACCCACATGGCGGCGGGCAGGATCAGGTCGGCGGCTTCTGCCGTCACCGTCGGATAGGCGTCCGACACCACGATGAAGTTGTCGGGGTTGCGGTAGCCCGGCAGCCCTTCCTCCATCATGTTGGGGGCGGCCTGCATGTTGTTGTTCACCTGCACCCAGTAGCAGTTGATCTTGCCGTCCTTCAGGTCGCGGTTCTGCTTCACCGCGTGGGAGCCGACCCAGCCCGGAACGGTGCCTTCGGGCAGCTTCCAGATCTTTTCGGCATAAGCGCGGTGTTCGGGGTTCTTGACCACCATGTCAGCCGGCAGGCGGTGCGAGAAGGTGCCGACCTCACGCGCGGTGCCGCAGGCCGACGGCTGGCCGGTCAGCGAGAACGGCGAGTTGCCGGGGGTGGAGATTTTGCCGGTCAGCAGGTGGATGTTGTAGAGCAGGTTGTTCACCCAGACACCGCGGGTGTGCTGGTTGACGCCCATAGTCCAGAGCGACATCACCTTGGTGTCGGGATCGGCATAAAGCTTGGCGATCTTCTCCAGCGTCTCGGCCGGGACGCCGGACATTTCCGCCGCTTTTTCAAGCGTGTATTCGGAAACGAACTCGGCAAATTCCTCAAAGGTCATGTCCGAGGCACCGCCGGCCTTGCCGGCGTTCTCGGCTGCCTGTTCCAGCGGGTGCTCAGGACGCAGGCCATAGCCGATGTCCTGGTTGCCGCGCTTGAAGTTGACGTGCTTGCCGACAAAATCCTTATGCACCGCGTCGTTCTGGATGATGTAATTGGCGATGTAGTTCAGGATCACCAGATCAGAGTGCGGTGTGAACACCGCCGGAATGTCGGCCAGGTCAAAGCTGCGGTGGGTGAAGGTCGACAGCACCGCCACCTTGACGTGCGGGTGGCTGAAGCGGCGGTCGGTGATGCGGGTCCACAGGATCGGGTGCATCTCTGCCATGTTCGAGCCCCACAGCACAAAGGCGTCGGCGTTCTCGAAGTCGTCATAGCAGCCCATCGGCTCGTCGATGCCGAAGGTGCGCATGAAGCCGCCCACGGCAGAGGCCATGCAGTGGCGCGCGTTCGGGTCGATGTTGTTGGAGCGGAAGCCCGCCTTCATCAGCTTGGAGGCCGCATAGCCTTCCCAGACGGTCCACTGGCCGGAGCCGAACATGCCGATGCCCTCGGGGCCCTTTTCGGCCAGGGTCTTCTTCCACTTCTCAGCCATGACGTCGAAGGCTTCATCCCAGCTGACCGGGGTGAATTCGCCGTTCTTGTCGTATTCGCCGCCCGTCTTGCGCAGCAGCGGCGTGGTCAGGCGGTCGGCGCCGTACATGATCTTGGACAGGAAGTAGCCTTTGACACAGTTCAGGCCGCGGTTGACCTCTGCCTGGGTGTCGCCGTGGGTGGCAACCACCCGGCCCGCTTTGGTGGCCACCATGATCGAGCAGCCGGTGCCGCAGAAACGGCAGGCTGCCTTGGACCACTTCAGTTCGGTCAGGCTGGCGTCGGTAACAAGATTCTGCGCTGCCGCGGGGATCGGCAGCCCGGCGGCAAGAGCCGCGGCTGCCGCGGCCTGCGCCTTGATGGCGTCACGGCGTGTAATTCCGGTCATTGAGGGGTTCCTTCTTGAAGGGCGAGTTCCTGGGCATCGCAGGTCTGATGGAAGACAAGCGCCGCGCTGGCGACGCCGTCGAGAAGCTGGATTTTGGCCAGGGCATCGCCAATGGCGCGGTCACTGTCCGCTTCGAACAAAACGACGATTTTGCCCGAGGGGTCTGTTTGCGAGATTTCGGCGCGCGGCATGGATTTGATTTCGGCCAGAACGGCCTCCATCTGCTCCGGGTTGCTGCGCACCAGCAGGCTGGAGATATGCAGTTCTTCTGTCACCCGGGGCTCCTTTGCTGGCGGGGGTCGCGGATCGCGATTGCGTTGTTGGGACAGGTGGCAAGGCAGGCACCGCAGCCGGTGCAGGCACTGGCGTCCACCTGGATGGCGCCTGCCGGACGGACAGACAGATCCATCCGCAGGGCGCGGGGGTCGCAGATGTCGGTGCACAGCTGGCAGGTGATTCCCGCAGACAGCAGGCAGCTGCTGCCGATGTCCACGGTCACCGGCCAGGGCGCGGGCTGCTCCAGGTCGAACACAGGCTCCGGGCAGGCCTCGGCGCAGGCGGCACAGAAAGTGCATTCACCGCCGCGGAAACGGATCCGCGGGCGGCCCCGGCCGTCGATCTCGATAATCTCTTCCGGGCACGCCTCCGCGCAGGCATTGCAGCTGGTGCAATGCGCCTGCACCCGGGCCTCATCGGTCCAGGGCGGGCGGAACTCCGGCTCGGGCCGGGCGACCCGTCCGGTCAGGAAGGCGCGCCGGGAAGGGGCTGTGCTGGCATGGGCTGGCATCGGCCTGGCCTCTTAACCGGCGGGCGGGCCCAGGAAGATCTGGGAAATCCAGATGATCAGGCCGTAACCGCCGACAATCCCCACCGCCAGAACCGGCGCCAGAATGACGGCGAGAAACAGGAAAGTGTTCCGCTCTTCGGCTTTGGTTGGCTGTTCGGACATATGTGTCCTCCTTGGCTCTCACTTTCACAGCGGAGCAGGCCAGCCAGGAAACGGTCACATCAGATGCCGGTTTTCCAGGTCAGCTTCACTTCGCTGGACGGGAGAATGCGAAGGACCGGCGCCCGGCACTTTGATCTGAGTCATTTTCTACGTGGTTGATTTGGAAATTCAAAACATTCAAATAATCAAAAGTAAGAGTAAGTTGACCAAGCGCAAACTCTTCCGCCGGTGGTTGTTAAGAATTTCAAAAAGTAGCAACGCGGCTGCTGATCAAGCGGCCTGAAGCCTGCGGGCGGCCGCGATCACAGAAACGGGCAGAGCCGCAGCGGCGCCGCAAAGCCACCGCCGGGTCCGAGGCGCGCAGCCTTCACCCGCACGTTTGGCGGGCCCTTGCCCCGCAGCGGCAGGCGGCGGGGCAAAGGGCTTCAAGGGAGGTTTTAGAAGTCCAGGTTTTCGACGCTGAGGGCGTTTTTCTGGATGAACTCGCGGCGGGGTTCCACGACATCGCCCATCAGCTTGGTGAACAGGTCATCCGCCTCGACCATATCGTCGATGCGCACCTGAAGCAGCGTCCGCGCGTCCGGGTCCAGGGTGGTTTCCCACAGCTGGTCCGGATTCATTTCCCCCAGACCCTTGTAGCGCTGCAGGGTGAGGCCTTTTTCGCCTTCCTCCAGGATCGCTTGCAGCAGGCCGAGCGGCCCGTGAATGATCTGGCTGCGGTCGCGGCGCACCAGCTGGGCGGTGGTGCCATAGATTTCCTGCAAGCTTTGGGTGAAGCTGCCGGTCTTGCGGGCCTCGCCGGAGCGCAGCATCGGGCCGTCCAGGGTGCGCACTTCCTCCACCCCGCGCAGGATGCGGGCCAGGCGGATGCCGTGATCCTGGGTGATCCGGCCCTGCCAGCCGCGCTCATATTCCAGCGCGATGGCGTCGAGGCGGGCAGCAACCTTGTCGGCAACGCCTTGCAGGTCGGAATCCACAGCACCGGGCACAAAGGCACCAGCTACCGCGGCCTGCTCCAGGATGTGGCGCGGGTAGTGTGTCGGGAAAGCATCCAGTACGCGCTTGAGCTGGCGTGCCTCATCGACCACGCGGGTGAGGTCTGCACCAGCGATCTCGGAGCCGTCGCCCAGTTTCAGCAGCGCGCCATCGACGCCCTGGTTGATCAGATAGTCATCCAGCGCCGCCTGGTCCTTGAGGTAGACCTCCGACTTGCCGCGCGCGACCTTATAAAGCGGCGGCTGCGCGATATAGAGGTAGCCGCCCTCGATCAGCTCCGGCATCTGGCGGTAGAAGAAGGTCAGCAGCAGGGTGCGGATGTGGGCGCCGTCGACGTCGGCGTCGGTCATGATGACGATCTTGTGGTACCGCAGCTTGGAGATGTCGAACTCATCCCGGCCGATGCCGGTGCCCAGAGCCATCACCAGGTTGCCGATCTCCTGGCTCGACAGCATCCGGTCGAAACGTGCGCGTTCCACGTTCAGGATCTTGCCGCGCAGGGGCAGGATCGCCTGGGTCATCCGGTCCCGGCCCGTCTGGGCAGAACCGCCGGCCGAGTCACCCTCGACCAGGAAGACTTCGGTCTTGGACGGGTCCTTCTCGGAGCAGTCCTTGAGTTTGCCGGCCAGGTAGTTCACGTCCATCGCGGTCTTGCGGCGGGTCAGCTCGCGCGCCTTGCGCGCAGCCTCGCGCGCCAGTGCGGCCTCGATGATCTTGCCGACGATCTGCTTGGCCTCGTTCGGGTTTTCTTCGAACCATTCGGCCAGCTTTTCGCCGACCAGGCTTTCCACCACCGGGCGCACCTCGGAGGAGACCAGCTTGTCCTTGGTCTGGCTGGAGAATTTCGGGTCCGGCACCTTGACGGACAGAACGCAGGTCAGGCCCTCACGCGCGTCGTCGCCGGTAAAGGAAACCTTCTCCTTTTTGGCGATGCCGGAGGACTGGGCGTAGTTGTTGATGGTCCGGGTCAGGGCGCCGCGGAAACCGGCCACGTGGGTGCCGCCGTCCCGCTGCGGGATGTTGTTGGTGAAGGGCAGCACCGTCTCGTGGTAGCTGTCGTTCCACCACATGGCGATTTCAACGCCGATCTCGTCCTTTTCACCGATGATATATACCGGGGTGTCCATGACCGGCGCCTTGTGGCGGTCCAGGTATTTGACGAATTCCTTGACGCCGCCCTCATAGAACAGCTCAATTTCCAGCCGCTCAGCCGGGCGCTCATCGATCAGGATGATGCGCACGCCGGAGTTCAGGAAGGCCAGCTCGCGCAGGCGCTTTTCCAGGGTTTCAAACGAGTATTCCAGGTTCGAGAACGTGTCGGTCGACGCCAGGAAACGCACCTCGGTGCCGGTCCGGTCGCCGCAGTCGCCAACCACGGTCAGATGCTTGGCAGTCTCGCCGCGCTCGAACCGGGCGATGTGCTCCTTGCCGTCGCGCCAGATGCGCAGCTCCAGCCAGTCGGACAGCGCGTTCACCACGGACACGCCCACGCCGTGCAGACCGCCCGAAACCTTGTAGGAGTTGCTGTCGAACTTACCGCCCGCATGCAACTGGGTCATGATGACCTCGGCGGCAGAGACGCCTTCCTCCTCGTGGATGCCCACCGGGATCCCGCGGCCGTTGTCGCTGACAGAAACGCTGGAATCGGCGTGGATTTTCACCGTTACGTGGTCGGCATGACCCGCCAGCGCCTCGTCGATGCCGTTGTCCACCACCTCATAGACCATGTGGTGCAGGCCCGAGCCGTCATCCGTGTCCCCGATGTACATGCCGGGGCGTTTGCGAACCGCCTCCAACCCTTTGAGAACCTTGATGGAATCCGCGCCATATTCTGCGGGGGCCTGCTCGTTTCCGGACATTCACATCTTCCTGTCTTTGCTTCGGGATTTTATACGAAGTCTGACCGGGAATGTCACGCGCAAGCCCCCTTTTTTCTTGGCAGAATCAGGCCGCTTTGGCCCCCAGCCCGCCAGCTGTCGCAAGCCAGGTTTTAACCTTGGCTTCAGGCGCATCGGTGGCCGGCGCGAATGTGCTGAAACGCGTGGGCTTGATGCCGACAAAGCCGAGGATCTGGCGGCTGATGAATTTCTTCACCGCGTTGCCGTAGAACAGCCGCAGCCACAGCGCAGGCGTGTCCGAGGTCAGCAGCACCCGCGCGGTCTTGCCGGTCAGCATCGGCGCCGGGAGCCCCATGAAACTCACATTGCGGGTGTCAAAGGCGCGCCCCGGCAGCAAGGCCCGGTCAAACACCGCCTTCAGCTTGGCCGGCACCGCCCCCCACCACAGCGGCGCAGCCATCACCACGTGCTCTGCCCATTCCAGATCCTCCAGAAACTGCGCAAGATCCGGCTCCAACGGCTTCGGGTTCTCATACCCGCCCTGCCCATAGTCCATGTCGAACTGCATTTGTGAGATGTCATGGCAGCGCACTTGGTGGCCGGCTTCCTCAGCCGCGGCCTGATAGGCGGCGCAGAGCGATTTTGACAGCGAGGTTTGGCCGGGGTGGCCGTTCAGGATCAGAATTTTCCGGGCAGACATATCGGACTCCGCAAGTTAAGTTGACCGTGGTCACTTTATTGAATCAAAAATGACCATGGTCAATTATAAAATTGACCATGGTCAATAACGAGATCGTGAGGCTGAGACATGACACGCGCCCCTCAGAAACGGCGGCTGGAAACCCGGGCAAGGCTGCTGGAAGTGGCGGCCGCCATCGTGCAGGAGCAAGGCTACAGCGGATTGCGGGTGGAGGATGTGGTGGCCCGCGCCGGCGTGGCCAAGGGCACCCTGTTCTCCCACTTCAAGGACAAGGACGGGCTGCTGGCGGTGCTGATCGGAGAAGAGGTGACGCGCCTGCTGGACGCAATGGAAGCCGGCGGCACCCCTTCGGACGTTGCCGCCCTCACCGCCCGGCTGGCTCCGCATCTCGATTACGTTGCGCAGGACCGCGTGATCTTTGATCTGCTGCTGCGCTATTCAGGCACCACGGCAGCGGAACCGGACGAAGTGGTGGCGGCAAGCTTTATCCGCCAAGTAACCTTGCTGACAGGCTGGCTGCAAACGCTGCAGGCAGCGGGCAAGGCCCGCAAGGACCAGCCGCCGGAACTGCTGGCAGAAGGCATCCAGGGCTTTCTCAACCATGTGCTGGGGGTGTGGTTTTGCGCCGAGCACGCGAATGACGCTTCGCCCGCCCAGGCGCTTGCACCCTATCTGCAGGCCTGGCTGCAGCCGCCCGGGTAGGGCCGGCGCTCAGGTGAAGGGGATCACCAGCCCCACACCGATCAGCAGCCCGCCCGACACCAGGTTGATGCGCCGCCGGATCCGCGCCGAGGTGATTGCACGCCGCACCCGGTGCACCATGCCCGCCAGCGCCAGGTTGCCGGTCAGCGGGATCACAAAGGACAGCGCCACGATGGCGGCCACATCCGGCCAGGAGGTGCCCGACAGGTCAAAGAACCCCGGCAGAACGCCCATATAGAACAGGATCGCCTTGGGGTTTCCCAGGATCGCGGCAATCCCGGCCATGAACCCGGCCCAGATCCCTGGGCGGGTCAGGGCCCGGTTTTCCTCCACTGCGTCGCCGGCATGGCGGATCAGCAGATACCCCATGCCGAGAAACATCAGGCAGGCCACCCAGCGCAAAACGGTCATGATGCCGGTGAACTCGGACACCACCCAGGACATGCCCGCAACGGCGATCAGCGGCCACAGGATATCGCCGCAAGCCACGCCCAGCGCCAGCGGCCAGGCCGCTTGAAATCCGCCCGAGACCGACCGCGCCATCAGCGCCAACCAAACCGGGCCAGGGGTCAAGAACAGGATCAGCAGCGCCCCCGCATAGAGGGTCAGATCCCAGGCAGAGACAGTCATTTTTGCAAAACCTCCGACGTGCCGCCGCTGTCCGAGACTTCCAGCACTTGGGCACGGCCCTCCAGTTCGGCAAACAGCTCCGGCCCGGTGCCGGTCATCCAGGCCTGGGTGCCCAGCGCGCAGATCTCGTCATACAGCGCGGCCCGGCGGCCTGCATCCAGATGCGCGGCCACCTCGTCCAGCAGCAGGATCGGCGGCGCGCCCTCGCGCTGCGCCAGCGCCCTTGCATTGGCCAGGATCAAGGACACCAGCAGCGCCTTTTGCTCGCCGGTGGAGCAATCCTTGGCCGGGATGCCCTTGGCCCGGTAAGTGCCGATCAGGTCGGTGCGGTGCGGCCCCACCAGGGTGCGGCCTGCCGCGAGATCCCGGAACCGGCTTTCCTGCAGCGCCTCGCGGAAATCATCTTCTGTCGCAGGCATGCTGCCTTCGGACTGCAGCAATTCCAGCTCAGCCGCGGGAAAGGCGGTTTCCGCCTCAGCCTGCGCCACTTGCAGCAGATCCACCGCCTGCACCCGCGCGGCGTGGATCCGGTGCCCGGCGGCGGCCATGCGGTCCTCCAGCACCCGGTACCAGGCCGCATCGCGCACCTGCTCCTTCAACAGCCGGTTGCGCTCGCGCATCGCTTTCTCATAGGCCAGCGAGGCCTCGGCATGGCCGGGCTCGAAACTCAGCGCGATCCGGTCTAGGAACCGCCGCCGCCCTTCCGCCGCCTCGATCCACAGCCGGTCCATCGCCGGGATCAGCCAGACCACCCGCGCCACCTGACCCAGCGCCAGCTGGCTGGCGGATTTGTTGTCGATCTTCACCTGCCGGGCGGTGCCGCCCTCGGACCAGGTTTCGACTTCATAAGCCTGCGAAGGCGCCCGCAGCTCTCCCCTCAGTTTCCAGCCCAGCGCTTCGGGCTGGCGCGCCATCTCCGCAGCGCTGGCGCGGCGCAAACCGCGGCCCGGCGAAAACAGCGACACCGCCTCCAGGATGTTGGTCTTGCCCGCCCCGTTGTCCCCGTAGATCGCCACCGGACGCCCGTCCAAACGCAATTCCGCCCGCAAATGCGAGCGGAAATGGGACAGGGTCAAGGCAGTCAGGGCCAGCACGAGGCGCGCTCCCTTTTCATTTTTCTAAAAATACCCGCGTCCCCCTGCCCGGCAGGCGGCTTTGCCGCCGAGAGGGGAGGCAGCGCCGTCAGGCGCTTCAGACCCGCATCGGCATCACGACGTAAACGGCGCTTTCGTCGTTGCCTTCGCGCATCAGGGTCGGATCCCCGGAGGAGTTGAACATGAACACGGCGTTTTCGCGGTCCACCTGGTTGGCGATCTCCAGCAGGTATTTGGCGTTAAAGCCGATTTCCAGCCGCTCGTCGTTATAGGCAACCGCCAGCTCTTCCTCGGCGGCACCGCTGTCGGGCGCATTGACCGACAGGATCAGCCGGTCCTCTTCCAGCTGCAGCTTCACCGCACGGGAGCGTTCGGAGGACACGGTCGCAACCCGGTCAACGGCTTGGGCGAACTCGGCGGCGTCCACTTCCAGGCGGCGGGTGTTGCCGGCCGGGATCACGCGGGTGTAGTCGGGGAAGGTTCCGTCGATCACCTTGGAGGTCAGGGTGATGTTCGGGGTGGCAAAGCGCACCTTGGTTTCCGAGACAGACACGGCGATGTCCATGTCATCATCATCCAGCAGCTTACGCAGCTCGCCAACGGTCTTGCGCGGCACAATCACGCCCGGCATGTCCTCAGCCCCCAGCGGCAGCTCGGCGTCGATGCGGGCCAGGCGGTGGCCGTCGGTGGCCACGGCGCGCAGAACTTTGCCGCCATCGCCCGATGACACATGCAGATAGACACCGTTCAGGTAATAGCGGGTCTCCTCGGTAGAGATCGCGAATTTCGACTTGTCAAACAGGCGGCGCAGCACCGCGGCCTTAGCGGCGAAGTTCGAGTGGTACTCGGACGAGGCCATCACCGGGAAATCCTCGCGCGGCAGGGTCGCCAGCGAGAAGTTGGAGCGCCCGGCCTCAACGGTCAGACGCCCGGTTGCGGCATCAGCGGTCAGGGTGACCAGCGCGCCGTCGGGCAGCTTGCGGACGATCTCGTGCAAGGTGGTGGCGGCGACGGTGGTGGCCCCGGCGCGCTCCACCTGGGCGGGGGCTTTGTCGACCACCTCGATATCCAGATCGGTGGCGCGGAACTGGACGCTGTCGCCCTCGGCTTCGATCAGCACATTCGCCAGGATCGGAATGGTGTTGCGGCGCTCGACCACAGACTGCGCCTGAGCCACAGCCTTGAGAAGCGTGCCGCGTTCGATGCTGATCTTCATGTCCCAAATCCTCTTCGTCAGGCCCGTGTCTGGTGCCGGGACAAGCAACCTACCTGTTTACCCCTGCCGCACAAGGCTTTTTATGGATTTCTCCAAGGGATTTCCGGCGGGGTCAAGAGGCGGCGGGCGGCTTGGCTGCGAAACCGGTGGAAACGTTGCACCGGAACCCGAAACTGTCCTTGCCGGGGCACGGAATGAAGTACGCCCCAGCGCTGGGGCCGGGGCGTGATACGGGCAGGTGAAACGACTGGAGAGGGCTTAGGCCTTCACCCGCTCCGATTTCGGATCGTACATCGGCTTCAGCGAGGCCTCGGCCCTCACCTTCACCCCGCAGACGTCGATCTCGTAGGTGGAGCGCAGAACATCCGCGGTGCTTTCGCTTTCGCACGGCACATAACCCATGCCGATGGCACCGCCCAGCGTGTGGCCGTAGTTGCCGGAGCTGAGGTAGCCCACGTATTCGCCGTCGCGGATGATCGGCTCATTATGGAACAAGAGCGGCTCGGGGTCGGTCAGCTTGAACTGGACCATGCGGTTTTTGGGACCGGTTTCCTTGCGTTCCAGCACCGCAGCTTTGCCGATGAAATCGTCCTTGCCGGTGGCAACCGCAAAGCCCAGGCCCGCGTCGATCACATTGTCCTCGCAGGTGATGTCGTGGCCGAAGTGGCGGAACCCCTTCTCGATCCTGCAGCTGTCCATCATGTGCATGCCGCAGAGCTTGAGGCCCATGTCCTGGCCCGCTTCCCACAAGGTTTCGAAAGCGTGGCCCGCCATGTCGGCGCCGACATAGATCTCCCAGCCCAGTTCACCCACGTAGGTCACCCGGTGCACACGGGCGAGACCCATGCCCAGTTCGATCTCTTGCGCGGTGCCAAAGGGGTTCACCTCGTTGGAGAAGTCGTTTGGCGAGACCTTCTGCAGCAGCTTGCGCGCATTCGGCCCCATCACCGCCAGCACGCCCTCGCCTGCGGTCACATCGGTGATCACCACGCGGTGGTCGCCCGCGTGGCGCATCATCCAGGTCTGGTCGGCCAAGCGGGTCACTGCCGGGGTCACCACCAGATAGGCGGTCTCGCTCAGGCGGGTGACGGTCACATCCGCCTCGATCCCGCCGCGGGGGTTCAGGAACTGGGTGTAGACGATCTTGCCCGCGGGAACGGAGACATTGGCACCGCAGATGTAGTTCAGGAATTTCTCGGCATCCGGACCTTCGACGCGGATCTTGCCGAATGAGGACATGTCGTACATGCCGATATTTTCCCGCACGGCGCGGTGTTCGGCGGCGGAGTTCTCAAACCAGTTCTGGCGCTTCCAGCTGTACTGGTATTCGCGCTCCTGCCCCTCATTGGCAAACCAGTTGGCGCGCTCCCAGCCGCCGATTTCGCCCATCACAGCGCCCTGCTCCAGCAGGTGATGGTGGAACGGAGTGCGGCGCACGCCGCGGGCGGTGGCCTTCTGGCGGTAGGGGAAGTGGTCGGCGTAGAGGAGGCCCAGAGTCTCTTTGGAGCGCTCGAACAGGTAGTGCTTGTTGCCCTGGAAGGGGTGCATGCGGGAGATGTCCACGTCACCGAGGTCAAACGGCTTCTGGCCGTCTTCCATCCACTGCGCCAAGGCCATGCCAGCGCCGCCGGCCGACTGGATACCGATCGAGTTGAAGCCTGCCGCGACCCAGAAGTTGTCCATCTCCGGCGCCAAGCCGAGGTGGTATGCGTCATCCGGGGTAAAGGACTCGGGGCCGTTGAAGAACGTGTGGATACCCGCCTCTGCCAGCATCGGCATCCGGTTGCAGGCCGCTTCCAGGATCGGCTCGAAATGGTCGAAGTCCTCGGGCAGCTGATCGAATTCGAAGCTGTCGGGAATGCCGTTCATCGCCCAGGGCTTGGCGTTCGGCTCAAACGCACCCAGCAGGATCTTGCCCGCGTCTTCCTTGTAATAGGCGCATTCATCCGGGACGCGCAGCACCGGCATCTGGGTGAGGCCCGTGATCCCTTCGGTGACGATATAGAAGTGTTCGCAAGCATGAAGCGGGACGTTGACGCCCGCCATGCGGCCGACCTCGTGGCCCCACATACCCGCGCAGTTCACCACCATGTCGGCCTCGATATGACCCTGCGACTGGCCGTCATCGCTGGCCCAGTCGACGCCGGTGACGCGGCGGCCGTCCTTGGAGATGCCGGTGACCTTGATGCGTTCCTTGACCAATGCGCCGCGCTGGCGGGCGCCTTTGGCCAGGGCCAGCGCGATGTTGGCCGGGTCGCCCTGCCCGTCCTTGGGCAGCCACACGCCTGCGGTCACGTCGCCCACATTCAGGTGCTCGTAGCGGGCTTTGACTTCCTCGGGGGAGATTTCCTCAACCTCGACACCGAACGCGCGCGCCATTGCTGCCTGGCGGAAGATCTCTTCCTTGCGCTCTTCGCTCAGGGCAACGGTGATCGAGCCGCAGCGCTTGAAGCCGGTGGCGACACCGGTTTCCGTTTCCAGCGAGCCATAAAGTTCCTGGCTGTACTTCGCCAGCTTGGTCATGTTGGCGGTGGCGCGCAGCTGGGCGATCAGGCCCGCGGCGTGCCAGGTGGTGCCGGAGGTCAGCTGCTTGCGCTCCAGCAGCACGACATCTTTCCAGCCGAGCTTGGTCAGGTGATAGGCCACCGAGCAGCCGATCACGCCGCCGCCGATAATGACCACGCGGGCCTTGTTGGGAAGATCGCTCATGTCATCGCTCCACATTCAGTGTCCGGCCTCATTTATCACGGGCAGGCGGCGCAAAATGCATCAAAAACGTCAGACTCCCCAGGCTATTCTCCGGCTGTGAGGATATTTTCCGATCCGTCCTCGCCCAGTCTGCGGCGCTTGCGCAGGGCAAAGGGGGTGATGCCGAAGAAGCTTTTGTAGAGACTGGAAAACCCGTTCGGAAACCCGCAGGCGAGGCCGATTTCCCGCACGCTCATGGTGGTGTTGAGCAAGAGGTTGTTGGCCTTGGACAGGCGCATTTCCCGGTAAAAGCCGTTGGGAGTGGTGCCGAGGAAGGTCTTGAACTTGCGCTCCAGCGAGCGGGTGGAAATGCCAAGCTCGGCAACAATTTCGCTGATTGGCACCGGTTCTTCGATGTTGTCCTGCATGATGCGGATGCAGTGGTCCAGGTCGCTGTCGCCGGTGATCGTCGGCTTGGCGCCGGCGAAGGGCTGCAGCGAGGAGAAGTCGCGCACTTGTTCGTGCAGCATGATGTTGGCCACGGTCATCTGCGCCGCGGCAGAGGTCAGCCGCCCGACGAGTTCCAGCGCAATGTCGACAGTGGAGCCCATGCCGGCGCAGGTCACCACCATCCCGTCCTCGCTGGCCAGCGCGTGGCTGGAATCGTTCAGCCCCATGCGTTCGCGCAGCAAGGCGGAGTTTTCCCAGTGGGTGGTCAGCCGCCCGGACGCGCCGCCCTGGTCGCGGATATAGCGGGCCGCAGCCTCCGCCAGCAGGTAGACCTTGATGCCGCGGCAGGTGTAGCTGGAAATCACCCGGCCCAAGCTGAGACCCGGGTGGTCCGGGTCGGAGTTGCCAAGGAAAAAGGCGTAATCCGCGTCAGGCTTGACCGCAAAAGGTTCGGTATCGAGGCTGAGGCCCGCCCGGCAGCCGACGCGTCCGCCCTGCAGCGAGCGCACCGTCCATTTGAACGGCGGCTGGGCCAGCACCCGGTTGGCGATCCGCAGCACCTCGAGGATTGCCGACATTTCGACCAAGACAAAGCCTTCGGTGACGATGATGTCGATGGTCCAGACCCGGGCAGGGTCGGCTGCTTTGGATTTTTCCGGAATTGCCATGCTGATCCCCTCCCCTGGGCAGACGATGTCAGACAGTGTCAGACGATCCGATGCCCGGCAGCACGCAGCTGGCGGGCCAGTTCGGCAATGTGGTCCGGGCCGACTTCACAGCAGCCGCCGACGATGGTGGCGCCCTGGGCCACCCAGCCCATCGCAAATTCCGCGTAGGCCTTGGGGTCCAGATCCTGGCGCTGCTCCAAGGCGTCCACGGTCGGCGCATCCTTCAGAAAGCCTTCGGAAATACGGGTAAAGCCATTGGCATAGGCCCCGAACGGCTTGCCGAAGTTCCTCACGATGTTCAGCCCGTCGCCGATCACCTCCGGACGGGAACAGTTAAGCAGAACCGCATCGGGCTGGTACTCCCCGACGACCTGCGCAAGCGCCGAAAGCGGTTCGCCAGAGCGCAGCAGGGTGCCATCCTCGTCATTGACGGAAGCGGACAGCCAGACGGGCTTATCAGTGTCAGAACAGCCCAGAAGCGCGCCTTTGGCATGCTCCAGCGAGGAGACCGTCTCAATCAGGAAGAGATCCGCCTTCGGCTCCAGCAGCGTGACCAGCTCGGCATATACCTGTTTCGCTTCGTCCTGCGGCGGGCAAATGTCCGGGCGGTAGGAAGCAATCAGCGGGCCCAGCGCGGCAGCGATGCGGCCTGAGCCATGCGCATCCCGGGCCGCCGCCGCCTGTGCCGCGGCTTTTTCCAGCAGCTCTTCGAAATGGTCTTCGATACCTGCGCGCACCAGACGGTCACGCAGCACGGCATAGGTATTTGTGGTGGCAATGGTGGCGCCGGCGGCAAAGTAGTCGGCGTGAATCCCGCCCACCACATCCGGCCTGTCGATCATCACCGAGGTTGACCACAGGGGCGTTGCCCTGTCACCGGAGCGCTTGACAACCTCCTGCCCGATCGAGCCATCCAGAAGCGTGATTTCAGCCATACCGAACCGTCCTTTTCTACCGGTGCCTTGCGCCGCCAGGATACAGGAAACGGTCCGGCGGCGCAGGCTGTCTTGCAATAGGGCGTCAGCCCGGGCAGATCGCCGCCCGGGCTCATGCCGGCCGATCAGGCGCGCAGGCGTTCGTTCGCCGGATCCCACAACGGTTCGTCTTTCTGAACCACCGCGCGGCATTTCTCACCGTATATCTCAACCTCCAGCTCAGTGCCCGGCACCGCCAGATCGGCGCGCACCATGCCCAGCGCGATGGAGGCATTCACACGGTAGCCCCAATCGCCGGAGGTGGTTTCCCCCACGATCTCCCCGTCCTTCCAGATGCAGGACATGTAGGGCGCATCCGCATCGCCGGCCTCGACAATCAGGGTGACAAAGGACTTCTTCACGCCCTGCTGCTTTTCGGCCTGGATCGCGGCCTTGCCCGGGAAGTCCTGCGGCTTGTCCAGCTTGACGAACCGCTCAAGGCCCCCTTCGAGCAGCGAATAATCGGTGCTGAGGTCGCCCTTCCAGGTGCGGTAGCCTTTTTCAATACGCAGGGAATTCAGCGCATACATGCCAAACGGCTTGGCGCCGCCCGCCAGCAGGGCCTCGTAAATCTCAGGCTGATGCTGGTTGGCGCAATGCACTTCCCAGCCCAGTTCGCCCGCATAGGACACCCGTGCCAGGAAGGCGGGCTTGCCTGCAACGGTGGCTTCCTGATGGGTCAGCCAGCCGAGCGACAGGTCAGCATCCGAGATGCCTGCCAGCAGCTCCCGCGATTTCGGGCCCGTGACGATCATGGTCGCGAAATCTGTGGTGCGGTCAGTCAAGGTCAGGCCCTCGGGCAGCGCCTTGCGTAGAATCTCGAAGTCGTGCCACTGGGCCGAGCCCGCAGTGATCATTGTGAAGTGGTCTTCGCCATGACGGATGCAGGACATCTCGGTCAGGATGCGGCCGCGGTCGTCAGAGAAGTAGACGAGGTTCATCCGCCCCGCCTTGGGCAGACCGCCGGTAATCATGCCGCGCAGAAACTCGGCTGCGCCCTCGCCGTCCAGGTTGAAGCGGGAAAAGCCCGGCAGATCCAGCACGCCGACGCTGTCGCGCACCGCTTCGCATTCTTCCTTGATCCGCTGCTGCCACGGTCCGGAGCGGCCCCAGGTATGGGTCGCTTCCTCGGAGGTGTCATCACCATCCTTGGCAAACCAGTTGGCGCGCTCCCAGCCGTTGTAGGCGCCCATCTGGCCGCCCAGTCCGATGATCCTGTCATGCACCTGGCTGACCTTCTTGCCGCGCGCAGCGGGCCATTCGTGGTGCGGGAAGTGCATGGCGTATTCGTTGCCGTAAACCTCCATGCCTTTCTGGTCGCAATAATCCTGATCGGTGTAGTCGGTGTAGCGGCGCGGATCGACCGACCACATGTCCCATTCGGTCTGGCCATCAACGATCCACTCCGCCAGCACCTTGCCGGCGCCGCCGCCCTGGGCGATGCCAAAGGTGAAAACGCAAGCCTCAAACGCGTTGTCGACACCCGGCATCGGGCCGATCAGCGGCAAACCGTCGGGCGCATAGGGGATCGGGCCGTTGATCACGCTGGACACACCCGATGAGGCCATCAGCGGCACCCGCTCCATCGCATCGGTCACGATGTCCTCGATCCGGTCCAGATCGTCCGACCACAGCTGGAACGAGAAATCGTCCGGCATCTGGTCCTCCTCGGTCATCCAGTGGCCTTTGCAGTTCGGTTCGTAGGGGCCGAGGTTGTAACCGTTTTTCTCCTGACGCAGGTAATAGGAGACATCCACGTCGCGGATCAGCGGCAGCTTTTTTCCGTGCTCCTTACTCCAGGCTTCCACTTCAGGGATTTGCTCAGTCAGCAGGTACTGGTGGCTCATCACCATCATCGGCACAGTGCGGCCGCCGTACTCCTTGAACCACTCACCCACACGCTGAGCATAATAGCCGGCGGCGTTCACCACATAATCGCATTCGATGTCGCCCTTGTCAGTGTGCACGATCCAGGTTTTGTCTTCCTTCTGCGTCACACCAGTGGCCGGGCAGAAGCGGATGATCCTCGCGCCCATGTCACGGGCGCCCTTGGCCAGTGCCTGTGTCACCTGCGCCGGGTCGATGTCGCCATCCGACGGATCCCACAGCACACCTTCCAGATCATGGGTTTCCAGGAACGGATAGTTTTCCTTGGCTTGCTCCGGGGTCCAGATTTCCATCCCGATGCCCTGGTAACGGCCCATGGAGCAGGCGCGCTCGAACTCCTGCATCCGCTCCTTGGTGTGCGCCAGGCGGATCGAACCGGTCTGGTGATAGTTCATCGGATAGTCGACCTCCTCGCCAAGGCGCGAATAGAGCTCGGTCGAATAGCGCTGCATGTTCATGATCGACCAGGAGGTCGAGAAGGTCGGGACGTTGCCCGCGGCGTGCCAGGTCGAGCCGGCCGTCAGCTCGTTCTTTTCCAAGAGCACGCAATCGGTCCAGCCCTTCTTGGCCAGATGATAAAGCGACGAGCAGCCGATGACGCCGCCGCCGATGATGACCACACGGGCCTTGGATGGAAAATCAGACATGTTCGCTCCCTAGTCTCAGTCTTCTTGCGGCACGCCGTCCGCAATCTGGTAGTAGTCGCCCTTGGAGGCGGTAAAGATGTGCTTTTCGACGCTGAGACCGGTGTTCCCGTCGACGGCGCCTAAAGCAAAGCTGGTGGTGTCTTCGCCCGCCCCCTTCCAGAACAGGAAAGAACCGCAGCGCGGGCAGCTACCGCGCTTGGCCTGTGGCGTTGCCTCGAACCAGCTCACCGGACCGGTGATGGCGAGGTCCTCATCGCGCACCTGAGCCGACGCCCAGATGCCGCCGGATTGCTTGCGGCACTGGCTGCAATGGCACATCGAGGCACCCTGCGGCCGGGCCGCAGTTTCAAACCGGATGTCGCCGCAAAGGCAGGATCCCTTGATCATTTTTCCCTCCTAATAAACCGGCGGCGCGATCACCCAGACAGCCACGGCGGGCTCGTCGTAGGGGTTCGACCACTGATAGGGCTCATGCTTGATCCGGAAGCTGTCACCGGGACCGACGGTAAAGCTGCGGCCGCCGATCAGCAGGTCCAGCCTGCCCGAGATCATGTAGCCGACCTCCTGTGTCGGCCGGTTGGCCGGCGTCTGCATCCGCGAGCGCGGCTGGAAGGTGGAATGCACCATCTCGAAATCGTCGGTCAGGTCGGGCGACAGCAGCTCTTCGATCAGCCCTTCCTCGCCAGACCCCATCGGCCGGCGGGAGCCTGCGCGCACGATATACCCATGTTCCTCCGCCGGGGCGCCGGAATGGGCAAACAGCATCGACATCGGCACGCCCAGCGCCTCGGCAATCTGGCGCAGGTCCGAGATCGAGGGTTCGGACATGTCGCGTTCAACCTGGCTCAGCCAGCCGACCGAGCGGTTCAGAACCGCAGCGATATCCGACAGCGTCAGCCCCCGCGCCTTGCGCAGGGCCCGGATATCGGCCCCCAGTGTCGCTGCTGCCAGGGTCTGGTCGTTCACAGCCTCTCTCCTCGTTCGTGAAAAAATCCTCTTGTTTTTCACGATGCCCCGAGTCCGTGAAATTTCCAAGCATTTTTTCACGTGAGGCTTTCCCCCATAAAAAACCCGGCGCACAAAGGCGCCGGGCTCTTTCATCTTTCAAAATACACTCTGGGGTGAGGCCGCAAGGCCGAGGGGCAAAGCCCCTTCGGGCGAATCAGCTTTGCCCGAACACCTGCCGCAGGATCGCGGCTAGCTGGTCAGCATCTTCCTGGGTGAAGGCATCGGGCTGGTCGCTGTCGATGTCAAAAACCCCGATCAGATCGCCCGCCGCATTCCAGACCGGCAGCACCAGCTCCGACCGCGTCGACGAGGCGCAGGCGATATGGCCGGGAAAAGCCTCCACGTCCGGGACCAGCTGCACCTCGCCGCTGCGTGCGGCTGCGCCGCATACGCCGCGCGAGAACGGGATTTGCAGGCAGCCATGGCCACCCTGATAAGGACCGATCTTCAGCAGCTCCGGCGCAACGGCGCGGTAAAAGCCGGTCCAGTCGAACCGGCCGTCGGCGTGATGCACCTCGCAGGCGACGGTGGCCATAAGCGCCACTTCATCCGTCTCGCCTTCGGTCAGCGAAGCGATGGTTTTGGCCAGGGTTTCATAATCGGCCCGCATGAACAGCCCTCCTTAAACGCAGCAGAGGGGGCTGTCTGCCCCCTCTTGACCTGACGGTCAATTCACCCCCGAGGATACTTCGGGCCAGATGAAGGGATCACACCCGCTCGATTGCGATCGCGGTGCCTTCGCCGCCGCCGATGCAGATGGCTGCGACGCCGCGCTTGAGGCCGCGCTTTTCCAGCGCGTTCAGCAAGGTGACCATGATCCGCGCGCCGGAGGCGCCAATGGGGTGGCCCAGCGCACAGGCGCCGCCGTTCACATTCACCTTGTCGCGGGGCAGGCCCATTTCGTGCATGAAGGCCATCGGCACCACGGCGAAGGCCTCATTGACCTCCCACAGATCGACATCCTCAACCTTCCAGCCGATGTTCTTGAGCAGTTTCTGCGCAGCCGGAACCGGCGCGGTGGTGAACCAGCCCGGCGCCTGGGCGTGGCTGGCATGGCCCAGAATGCGGGCGCGCACATTCAGGCCCTGCGCCTCGGCAGCCTCGGCGGAAGCCATCAGCAGCGCCGCGGCGCCATCCGAAATGGAAGAGGCATTGGCCGCGGTCACGGTGCCATCCTTGCGGAACGCCGGTTTCAGAGTCGGGATCTTTTCCGGGCGCGCCGATTTCGGCTGCTCATCGGCATCCGTGACCACTTCGCCCTTACGGGTTTTCACGGTCACAGGCGCGATTTCACCATCGAAGGCACCGCTTTCCTGTGCATCCAGCGCATTGGACAGCGATTTCAGCGCATATTCGTCCTGGGCTTCGCGGGTGAACTGGTATTTTTCCGCGCAGTCCTCGGCAAAGGTGCCCATCAGCCGGCCCTTGTCATAGGCGTCCTCCAGCCCGTCCAGGAACATGTGGTCGATCACCTGGCCATGGCCGATGCGGGCGCCGCCGCGCATTTTCGGCAGAATGTAGGGGGCATTGGTCATGCTCTCCATACCGCCGGCAATCATCGTGTCCGCGTGGCCCAGCGCGATCTGGTCAAAGGCGATCATCGCCGCCTTCATGCCGGAGCCGCACATCTTATTGAGCGTGGTGGCCGGCACCTCTTCGCCCAGGCCCGCCGCAAACCCGGCCTGGCGCGCCGGCGCCTGACCCTGGCCCGCGGGCAGCACACAGCCCATCAGCACCTCATCGGCAGTGGCCGCGCCGGCCCCTTCGAGGGCCGCCCGGATGGCCGCGCCGCCCAGCTCCGAAGCCGTCACCCCGTCGTACATTCCCTGGAACCCGCCCATCGGCGTCCGGGCTGCTCCGGCGATAACAACATCTTTCATGCAATTTTCCTCCAATCGTCAAAATTATACCTACAGAAAAGTAAGCTTTGCGGTCTAGAGTGCAGCCAAATGACGTTACATCCCGGGGGAAGAAATGAGCCTGACGACCACCATGACGGACGATGCCCAGATCGTCAAAGTCAATGCCGAACGTATTGACGCCGCCATGGCCATCCAATTCAAAGAGGACATGCGGACGGAAACCGAAAGCGGCCCGGAGCGTGTGATTTTGGATCTGTCCGAGGTCCAGTTTATCGATTCCAGCGGGCTTGGCGCAATTGTCGCGGCGATGAAGCAGCTGGGCGGCAGCCGCAAGCTGGATCTCGCCGGTCTGACCCCGATGGTGGAAAAGGTTTTCCGGCTCACCCGGATGGACACGGTCTTTGACCTTTATGGTTCGCTGAGCGAAGCAACCGCGCCTGCTGACGCAAATTCCTGAAGACGATGCGCTGGCGGCGCAAAGCGAGAAATTGATGGTAAAAACCTTTGCCTGCTCGTTCACGGCCACAAATCTGGATGCCCGCCAGGGGATCCAGTCCGTGGTCAGCAAACTGCGGTCCCTCGGGGTTCCGGGTGCCCGCGTGGACGAGGTGCAAATTGCCCTGACCGAAGCCGTGAACAACGTGGTCGAACACGCCTATGAGGACAGACCGCCTGGCGATGTCCGGATCCGGGGGGAGCTGTTCCCGGAGCGGTTGTGGATCAGCATTCAGGATGCCGGCAGCCCGTTCCCCAAGGGTGAGCTGCCCGAGGGCAAACCCGCCGACATCAGCGGCCCCGCAGACAGCCTGCCCGAAGGCGGCTTTGGCTGGTTCCTGATCCGGGAACTGGCAAGCCAGGTCCAGTACGAGCGGTCGGAGGGAAACAACAACCTGTCGCTCTGCTTTGAAATCCAGGTCACCAGCCCTTCTGAAAACTCCTGAACCAGGTCCCGCCCCGGCCCGCAGGCAAGCCGTCGGTTAGCTGCATTTTTAACGCTCCGCCACACCGGCGCCGCATTCCCGGCAAACCGCAGCCCAATACATATGCGAAACCTTACCTGTAGCTGAAACGAGCTTCCCCTGGTGCCGCGTATCCTAGCCCCCACCAGTGCACGGCACCGGGGACATCTCTTTCAAACCGCTCTCCCGCCATTTGATCCGTAACGTTCCGTCCCGCCGCAGCGGACCGGGAATTTTATTGCCTTCCTGCACCGCCTGCCTAGGCTCTGTCCGGCAACAGCAGGGAGCCGGAGCATGCGCGACTTTCATCTTCCCGGGCGGTCAGCCGTTTTCGCAGGCAACGGCCTGTGCGCTACTTCTCACCCGCTGGCGGCCGGCGTGGCGGTGGATATCCTCAAGCGCGGTGGCAATGCGATGGATGCGGCCCTGGCCGGGGCGGTGCTGCTGGGCATTTGCGAACCGCAGATGACCGGGATCGGCGGCGACTGCTTTGTGCTCTTTTCGCGGCCGGGCAGCGGGGTTCAGGCGCTGAACGGATCGGGCTGCGCGCCTGCGGCCGCCAGTGCCGGCGCCATGCGGGAACGGGGCCTGCACGCGGTGCCGCTGGGCAGCCCCGAGTCTGTTACAATCCCTTGCGCAATCGATGCCTTCTGCCGCCTTGCCGAACGCGAGGGCCGGCTGGGGCTCGATACGCTGCTTCAGCCCGCGATACATTATGCAGAGGAAGGCGTGCCGGTGGCGCCGCGCACGGCCTTTGATTGGAAGAACGGCGCCGGCACGCTGCAAGGCGCGGCCCGGCGCCATTATTTGAGGGACGGGAACCCCCTGCGCAGCGGCGAGGTTTTCCGGGCGCCCGGTCAGGCCGAAGTCCTGCGCCGCATCGCCAAACACGGGCGGGATGCGTTTTATACTGGCGACGTGGCTGAGGACATGGTCCAGGCGCTGGCCGCACTAGGCGGCGTTCACACGCTGGAGGATTTCGCCGGCGCAACCAGTTTTGCAACACAGCCGGTAAGCGGACAGTACAAGGCGCATGAACTGGCCGAGCATCCGCCCAACGGTCAGGGCGCGACGGCAATTCTTCTGCTGAATATCCTCAAGCACTTTGACCTTGCCCGGATGGACCCGTTCGGGGCCGAACGGGCGCATATCGAGGCTGAAGCCGCCAAGCTTGCTTATGATGCGCGCAACCGGTTTCTGGCTGATCCGGACCACACCTCGCGGCTGGCGCATATGCTGGCCCCGGAAACTGCCGCCAGCCTTGCCACGCTGATCGACCCCAAACGCGCGATGTCGGCTGCCGCGCCGCTGAGCGAGGCCGTGCACAAGGATACGGTCTACATCACCGTGGTGGACAAAGACCGGATGGCCGTGTCGCTGATCTATTCGATTTTCCACGGCTTCGGGTCCGGCATCGCGTCAGAGAAGTTCGGCATCCTGCTGCAGAACCGCGGTGCGGGTTTCACCCTGGAGGAAGGCCACCCGAATGAGCTTGGCCCCGGCAAGCGGCCGATGCACACGATCATCCCCGCCATGCTGCAGCAGGACGGAGAGGTGATCATGCCCTTCGGTGTGATGGGCGGCGGCTATCAGCCCGCGGGTCACGCCCGGCTTGTCACAAACCTGCTGGATTTCGGCATGGATCTGCAATCCGCCGTCGACGCCCCGCGCTGCTTTGCCGACGGCGGCGTGCTGAAGGTCGAGCGCGGGTATGCGGCGCCGGTTCATCAGGCCCTTGCGGATCTGGGGCATAAGATAGAGGTGCCGGACACACCGCTGGGCGGTGCGCAGGCTGTCAGGATCCATGCCTCGGGCGTTCTGGAGGGCGCCAGCGATCCGCGCAAAGACGGCTGTGCGCTGGGGTATTGATGGGCAAATCTGCCACTGTTTCGATCAGCGGCCGGTCTCGTGCGGCTCTCAGTTCAACTGGTAGTGCAGCGCATAGGCGCCGCCATCGAAATTGCCGAACATCTCAGGCACGTCCGGGTGGCCGACCGGCTCCCCGGAGTAATCCGCCACCAGGTTCTGCTCCGAGACATAGGCCACATAGTAGCTTTGGTCGTTCTCCGCCAGCAGGTGGTAGAAAGGCTGGTCCTTCACCGGACGGCTGTCCTCGGGGATTGCCTCGTACCACTCCTCGGTGTTGGAGAATTCCGGATCAACGTCGAAAACCACCCCGCGGAAGGGGTGCTTCCGGTGGCGGACGACCTGCCCAAGGTTGTATTTCGCTCGTGTTCTTAACATGGTCATGCTAGCCCCCGTTCTTTGTAAATAGCGCGCTCGCGCAGCAATTGTCCAACTCTTGGCGCAAATTTTCGGGGAAACAGATTGTGAACCTGGCTCTGACAGTGCTCGAAATCACCGCTCCGGTGTTCCTCCTGGCCCTGGCCGGGTTCCTCTGGGTGAAACTTGGTTTTGAGTTCCGGACCCAGTTTGTCACCCGGCTGGCAATGACGCTGGCGGTGCCCTGCCTGATCTTCACCGCGCTGATGAACACCAGCCTGGACAAGGCGGCGCTGGGGACATTCGTGCTGGCCGCGCTGGCAGGACATGCGGTGATGGCAGTAGCGGGCGAGATCCTCTGCCGCACCGGCGGGCTGGAGCGGCGGACCTATCTGGCGCCGTTTATCTTTGGCAACACCGGCAACCTGGGCATTCCGCTGGCGATGTTTGCCTTTGGCGAGGCCGGGCTTGGCTATGCCGTCGTCATGCTCGCCGTGTCTGCCATCCTGTCTTTCACTTATGGCATCTACCTGGTGGCCGGGCACAGTGCGGGCAGCAAGGCCATCCGGGAGCCTATGGTCTGGGCCACACTGCTGGGCGCGCTGTTCCTGTGGCAGGACTGGGAAACCCCGCGTTTCCTGACCAACGCGCTGGAGCTGACCGGGCAGATGGCGGTGCCGCTGATGCTGATCACCCTCGGGACCGCCGTGGCCCGGCTGACGCCCGGCGAAACCGGCAAGGCGGTTGCGCTGTCACTGGTGAAGTTCCTGGTCAGCGCCGCCGCGGGCTGGGGCCTTGCGGTGGCGTTCGGACTGGATCCGACGGCTTCGGGCGTGCTGATCCTCCAGCTGGCCACCCCCGTCGCCGTCACCGCCTATCTGCTGGCAGAGAAATTCGAGGCAGATTCCAGCGCCGTGGCGGGGCTTGTGGTGGTTTCGACCCTGATGTCGGCGCTGCTGCTGCCGCTGCTGCTGAGCCAGGTGCTGGAAATTTGATTTTCACACCGGCCGCAATCCGCTAGAGTTGCCGAAAACATACCCAATACAAAAATGGGCTGAGGCAATGAGCAGATTCCTGAGCGCCCTTGTACTCCTGATGGCGGTCGCGTCATGCGGAGGCGGGCACAAAGCGCCGCCGCGCAACCTGGATAACGCGTGCAGCATCATCCAGCAGCGCCCCGAATACCTGAAGGCGTTCCGCGCCACCCAGCGCCGCTGGGGCGTGCCGGTGCATGTGCAGATGGCAACCATCTATCACGAAAGCCGGTTCCGCGGCGACGCCCGCACGCCGCACCAGTTCCTGCTGGGCGTGATCCCGGTCGGGCGGCAATCCAGCGCCTATGGCTACAGCCAGGCCCTGGACGGCACCTGGGACGATTACCGCCGCGATACCGGCCGGCGCCGGGCCAAGCGCGACCGGATCAGCGATGCCGCTGATTTCATGGGCTGGTACATGCGCAAGAGCTACGAGAAAAACGGCATCCCGCTCTATGATGCGCGCAATCAGTACCTGGCCTATCACGAGGGCCATTACGGTTATGCCCGCGGCAGCTACCGGTCGAAATCCTGGCTGATGCGGGTGGCCGGCAAGGTCGAATCCCGCGCTCAGACCTATCAGGCGCAGCTCGCCACCTGCCGCAAGTTCCGCTGAGGCCCAGCAGGCGCGG